>JBPCQO010000259.1:0-22625 GCA_050998035.1 Gemmatimonadaceae bacterium
CGTCTCCGCCGTTTGGATCCACCTGGGCATCTGCAGATGCATCTTCAGCCGCATCGACCGGTGGCTGCCCGCCTTCAGCTCCTGTCGTGCGCAGTGCATCGAGAGTGGCCTGGGCGTGACTCACCCAACGATCTGCTTCCGGGCCGTCTGGCGCATCCATCAGAAAAGCATCCAGGTGATACGCGGCATCATCCACGTCACCGCGCTTGAGCAGCAGGAAGGCGAGCCCATAATGTGCTCCTGCCAGCTTGGGCTCCAGTTCCAGTGCACCGCGGTAGCACTTGATGGCCTGCTCCGGCTGGGCCGTCTTGGTGTACGCGATCGCCATGTTCTGAAGGACTTTGAAATTCCCCGGCTGATCGCGCAACGCCAGACGATAGGACGTGAGCGCAGCGTCGTAGTCGCCCTGCCGCTCAAGAGCGAGCGCTTCGCTCAGGTAGTCCAGCTTGTGTGACTTCGGCGACCCTGACTTGCCTGTCAGGCGGCTCCAGAACGGCATCTGGGGAAGCTATCGACGCCGCGCCCTCTGGGCTAGCTTGCAACATGCCCCGACGCACAGCTTTCGACCCCGAAAAGGGGCTGTTGATGGTGGAGTGGCCCCTCTTTGGGGAATTGTCACGCGGTCTCGCACTCAAGGTCGCTAGGGCTTACGACCCGGACATCGTCGTCGGCGTTGCGACTGCCGGCGTTGTGCCGGGCGCGGTGATCGCGGCCATGCTGGGGCGAGAGTTCCACTCCATCCTGGTGAGTCGTCGCTACCACTCGGACCGCGTTCGCGACACGCCGGCCGTGTTCGGCGAGGCACCGCAGCAGGCTCGCAACCGTCGTGTGCTCATCGTCGACGAGACGTGCGATGGCGGCGATACCATGCGCCTTGCGGTGAGTGCGCTCTATCACGTGGGCGCTACTGAGATTCGGACGGCAGTTTGCTTTCGCACCGGCGCGTACCAACCGGACTTTCACGCGCTGGCTACTGAGAGCGTGGTGGTGCTGCCATGGGACCGCGAGCTGATCATCGATGGCGTCCTGACCTCAAACCCGCTGTACAGCGACGCGACCACCGGCTGACGGCTGCGGCTACGGCGCCCGGCCCGATCCTCTCCAACCGATCAGCGTCACCCTCTCACGAGTGCTCGGCGTAGTACTGTCCGATCATTTCCGCGGAGCCCGCCAGGAAACGGCACTGCTCGCTTCCAGTCGCCGGCCCGTCGACCTCGAGCACTGACAGCGGATAATCGGCGAACTTGCCCAGGAACGCGCCCAGTACCCCTACCGTGAGATGACAGCCGCGCGGGTCCGGCTGCTGCTCCGATTTGGCTTCCCAGCAGCCGTCGATCACGACCGCACAGAATGCGTCACCGTCGGCTGCAAACGAAGTTTGCCCCCACCCGCAACGGGTCCAGAACTCTCCCGCTCTCTGAAAGAAATGGCTAACATCAAGATGCTGCGGGCTGATCAGATCTTTTTCGCGCACATACGCCTCGAAGGCAGCGTATAGAGCGTCGCCGCCCGCGTACCCCGCGTCCCGCAGCGCAAAGACCGTATCCAGGTCGGGGCGGGTTAGCAGCGCGGCACGGAGCGTCAGCAGAGTGTCGGGAGCGACCGTGAGAAGCGCGTGTTCGTTCTTTGTAGGATCCAAGCTATTGCCCAATGCTATTGCCCGATTCGTTTGAAGAGCTCGGCTTCATCGATCACTGATACGCCGAGTGTGGTGGCCCTGTCCAATTTGCTTCCTGCCTCGGCGCCGGCAAGCACGAATGTTGTTGACTTGGATACCGAACTCGTGATCCGGCCGCCGTGTGCCTCGATCAGCTCCGTTGCCTGTGTCCGCGAAAGCGTTGGGAGCGTTCCCGTAATGACGATCGTCTGTCCGGACAGGGCACCGGACGACGCCGCCCGGCGCGGCTCCTCCGTTCTGACCCCGGCGGCGTTCAGCTTCTCGATAAGAACCCGCACAGATGGGTCCCGAAAGTAGCTGGCGACCGATTGCGCGATCACGGCGCCCAGACCGCGAATCTCCGCCACCTGTTCCTGCGTGGCGTCCATCAGCGCATGTAGAGTGCCGAATTGCCGTGCAAGCAGACGCGCTGCAGCCTCACCAACGTGTGGTATGCCGAGCGCAGTGAGCAGGCGCGAAAGCGGCTGCGCCCGCGACTGTTGGATCGCCGCGACGAGTGCCTCCGCGCTCTTTTTCTGATATCCGTCGAGTGCGAGGAACTGGTCTACGGTGAGCGAGTAGAGATCCGCCACATCGTGCACCAATCCCTCACGCAGAAGCTGCTGCACACGCGCGTACGAGAGGCCGCGGATATCCATCGCACCGCGGGACGCGAAATAGACAGTGGCTTCGAGCTGTCGGCCGGGGCATCCCACGTTGGGACAGTACACCGCGACGAGATCGGCGTCGCGTGCGACCGGCGTGTTGCACGCTGGACAATGCGTCGGCATGTGCCAAGGCTGCTCTGCTCCGGTACGGCGCTCGGGAACTGGACCGATTACCTGAGGAATGACGTCTCCGGCGCGCTTCACCTGAACAACGTCGCCCGCCCGCAGATCCTTGTCGCGTACGAGGTCTTCGTTGTGCAGCGTCGCGAGACGCACGGTGGTGCCGCCGATCTCAACTGGCTCGAGCATCGCGAAGGGGTTGAGCTGTCCTGTGCGCCCCACATTGACCTCGATGGCGATGAGCCTCGTCTCCGCAATGTCGGGAGCGAACTTACGCGCGATGGCCCAACGAGGCTCGCGCCCGCCCACAACGCCCAGATCCTCCTGCAGCCGCAGTGAATCCACCTTTACCACGCCGCCATCGATGGCGAAGTTGAGTTCCCCACGCAGAGTGTGCTCGACGCTGTGCGCCCATTGGACCACATCTTCCATCGTTGCGCAGTGGCATCGGTTTGGCGCGACAGGAACGCCCCATCGCTGCAACGTGTCGAGCAGCTCCCACTGCGTTGTGAACGGTAGTACGTCGCGCTCGTTGCAAACCGCCGAGTAGCCAAAGAAACGCAGCGGGCGCGAGGCCGTAACGGCGGGATCGAGCTGACGCAGGCTGCCAGCGGCTGCGTTGCGCGGGTTTGCGAACACGGGTTCCCCCGCAGCCACGCGTGAAGTGTTCATTCGCTCGAACTGATCGAACGGAAAGTATGCCTCACCGCGAATCTCGATCCGGCCCCGCGGCGGCGAATCAGTTAATCGGAGCGGCACGTCGCGAACCGTGCGCAGATTGGCCGTGACGTCCTCACCTATTGTACCATTGCCGCGTGTGGCGCCCATCACCAGAACGCCATCCTCGAACGTGAGGCTGACCGCCGCGCCGTCGATCTTCAGCTCGGCCGTGTAGCCTGAACGCCGCACGTCCTCACCGGCAACGCGTACGATGCGCTCTTCCCAGCCACGCAGCTCGTCGTCATCAAAGGCGTTGCCGAGCGACAGCATCGGAACTGCGTGCGCGTACTTGAGGAGCGAGCTCTGTGGCTCCGCGCCAATGCGTTGCGTGGGCGAATCGGCGGTCGACAGCAGAGGATGGTCGCGCTCGATTGTCTGCAGCTCTCGAAAGAGTGCGTCGTACTGCGCATCGCTGAGCGAGGGTCGGTCTGCGACATAATAATCGTGCGCGGCGCGATGTAGCAACTCGCGCAACTCCGCGGCTCGCGCGGCAACAGCGGACACTTTATCCATTGGATGCGCTACCATCCAGCGTGTTACCACCGCGCATGTTGCAACGGGGCTTACCGCGCCATGCGATGTTCGCGGCTACGGCTGTATCAACCTGTTTGGGCGGGACTTCCTTCGGCATGTGCGTCTGCAACTGCGGTGTGCTCGTTGAATTCGCCGCTATCGAACCTGATCACCCGGTTTCTGCCGGTCTCCTTGGCCACGTAAAGCGCTTCATCCGCAGCGCGTATGAGCGCTTCCTGGTCGTCTATTCGCGGGTGCGGCCATGCGGCGACGCCACAGCTCATCGTGCGGCGCAGAGTCTCACCATCGCCAAATGTGAACACGTGCGTCTCCACAGCCGCCCGCAGACGATCAGCAAAGGTCACCGCCGCGTCGAGCACCGTTCCCGGAAGGATCAACACGAACTCCTCGCCGCCGTAGCGCCCGATGCGATCGATCTCCCGCGCCTCCGCCTTGAGCACCGTCGCGAACTGCTGCAGCACTGCGTCGCCGGCCTGATGGCCATGCTCGTCATTGACGCGCTTGAAGTGGTCGATGTCGCACATTACCAGCGCGAGCGGTTCGTGCAGGCGCTGGGCGTGCTCCCACATCTCGTGCAGTCGCTCGCCCAAGTGGCGGCGGTTATCCAGTCCTGTGAGAGCGTCAGTCCGCGACATGGCGAGCAGCTGATCGTTGGCCTCCGACAGCTGTCGCTCGCGCTCTTCGAGCTCTTTCTGGAGAGCCTGGATGCGGAGCAGCGACTTCACGCGCGCCTCCAACTCCTTGAAGTTGATCGGCTTGGAGATGTAGTCGTCGGCTCCGGCGTCCAGCCCCTGCACCATGCTCTCGGTGGAGTCTAGCGCTGTCTGCATAATGACGGGGATAAACGGAAGCGACCTGTCGCTCTTGACCCGACGCGCGACTTCCATTCCGTCGATCTTGGGCATCATGACGTCCAGCAGGACCAGGTCGGGTGGCGACGCGTATATCTTTTCGAGCGCCTCCTGGCCGTCTTCCGCACTTTCAACGAGATATCCGCGCGCTTCGAGCCGAGCACGCAGCACCATTATGTTGTCCGGATGGTCGTCTACGACGAGGATGCGCCTGGGGCGCTCATCCGCCATCGGGGCGACCGAGGAAGCGTTGCACCTCCGCCACGACGGCCCGAGGCTCGCATGGCTTGGCGAGGTAGCCGTCGCACCCTACTTCCATCGCCTTCTCCCGATCGGAAGCCAACGCATGCGCGGTGAGCGCGATAATTGGGATGTGCTTGGTCCCGGGGTCATGCTTCAGCACCTGGGTCGCCTCCCAGCCGTCGATCACCGGAATGGAGATGTCCATCAGGATAAGATCCGGCTGTTGAGTTCTCGCCTTTGAGATCCCCTCCTCGCCGTTTAGCGCCTCACTGACTTCATAGCCGAAGTGCTTCAGAATCGTTGAGTACACGATCCGATTGTCCTCATTGTCTTCAACAAGTAACACCAGCTTGCCAGAGCCGCTCATCAACTCCTCAACTCCTCGCACGGGTATTGCACACCGGTCTGGGCAAGTTTCTTACCAAGGGCGGTTCACAAGGTTATGGATAGAACTACGACTGATATAAATAGTCACGGCTCTGCCGACAAAAACGGCTCGCCGGACGGTCACGCACAAACTAAGCCGCGCGGGAAGCCCTATTCAAGGGAAATCGACTGGCGGCTCATCGGACTGGTTGGCGCCAGCGTCGCGGCGGGCGCGGCACTGGGTGCCGGAATCGCGCTGCTCACGGCCCCCCGTTCGGGCGAACACACGCGTCTGGCCATCGCCAGCGGTCTCCGGCGCCGACGTCCCCTGCACCAGAGCCCCTGGGAAAAGCTCTCCGACGAGCTACAGAAAGCGGCACGGCGCAAGCGCTTCCGGCATGCTGGCTCCAAAAGCGGCAGTGACGAAAGCGACCGCTACCGGTGATTGCTGCAGGTGACCGCTAACCGCTGCTGCGTGATAGCAGCCTCGGGCTCCGGAATCGCGGAACTCCGCGCCGCAACAAATTCTCCTGTGAGTTCTTCTACAGCCTCTTCAGCTCCGCGGCTGCTTCCGCTTTGTAGTGAGGATCGTTGTAATCGATCAGCTCGCCATCGATCACCGCCTGGAACTGGGCCCGCGCCTGGGACTTGAGGTTCATGTCGGCGTAAACCCGAGCTAGGTCCAATCGGTGAATGATCCGGCGCGGCTCAGCGTTGGTCGCTGCCTCTAGATTCTTTCTGGCGTTAGCCCAGCTCGCCTCGCCGAACACCTTGCCGCCCAGGAAGTTGCGCGCAATCATGCGCTGGAATCCGCCCAACCGCATGACCTCGGCGTTCCACACACCCATAATGTCCAGACAGCCCGCGAGGCCCGCGTCTCTGGCAAGACAGTCCAGGGCCTGCTCTCGCACCGCGCCGGCATAGCGGACGCGGTCTCGCACGCCCAGGCTCAGAGCCTTCCGGCCGAGCGCCCGCGCCAGCGTGAAATGGCCGTTTGCGTCAGCCGCGTTAATTTCGGTCGCTAGGCGAGCGCGCTCTTCCGCTGTCTTGAAGAAGGCAGCTTGTCGGGTTGCACTGGGCTCGTACTCCCCGAGATCGATCCCGGAGCGCGCCGCGCGCCAGAGCGCCTCATAGTTGCGAGGCTCGAGCGCGAGCGCCCTGTCGTAAACCCGTAGCGCTTCGGGCGCGTTCCGCGCCTCGTGCGCCGCGTTGCCCTGCGCCACGTAATCTGCTGCTCCCTGCGCCGCCGCTCGCGCTGCCGGCACGGTGAGCGTCGCGGCGGTTAACGCGGCAAGTACGACTTTCCGAATCATCGCTGGTCTCCAAAAGCGTGAGTGGTGCTTAAAATACCCCGATGATCGTTCCCCGGTTGATTGAGAGAAAGCGTGACGGCGGCGCACTGCAGCCCGCAGAGTGGCGCGAGCTGATACACGCGTACGCCGACGGCCACGTCCCGGACTACCAGATCTCGGCGCTCCTGATGGCGGCTTTCTTTCGCGGCCTGTCCCGGAATGAGACCGACGCCCTCACCGACGCGATGCTCACCAGCGGCGCGCGGCTGGACCTGTCGCACATGGACGTGCCACGCCTGGACAAACACTCGACTGGCGGGGTGGGTGACAAGGTGTCGCTCATCCTCGCTCCGCTCATCGCGGCGCTCGGCGTCGCAGTGCCCATGATGTCGGGACGCGGGCTCGGCCACACCGGCGGAACACTGGACAAGCTTGAGGCCATCCCGGGCTTTCGCACCGATCTCTCCCTCGCGCAGGCGCGAACTCAGTTGGAGCAGATCGGTTGCGCCCTGATCGGTCAGACCGGTGAAATCGCACCGGCGGATAAAAAATTGTACGCGCTGCGCGACGCCACGGGTACCGTGGAGGCAATCCCGCTGATCGCAGCGAGTATCATGAGTAAGAAGCTGGCGGAGGGACTCACTGGACTGGTCCTGGACATCAAGAGCGGAAGCGGTGCGTTCCTCCCCCAGCTGGACCGCGAGATCGAGCTCGCAAAAACGATGATCCAGCTGGGCCAGGACCACCACTGCCCGGTCATAGCACTGATCACCGCGATGGATCGACCACTTGGAAACACATGCGGCAACGCGTTGGAGACTCGTGAGGCGATCGACTTCCTGAACGGGCGACCGCCAGCCGATCTGGAAACAGTTACGTACGCGCTCGGCGCCGAGATGCTGATGCTGGCTGGAACCGCCGCCACGCACGAGTCTGCGCACGCGATGATGCGGGAAGCGATCGGCAGCGGACGCGCCGCAGACAAATTTCGAGAGATCATCACTGCGCAAGGCGGCGATGCGCGCGTGGTGGACGACGTGTCTCTGCTCCCATCAGCGCCGGTAGTGATGGAGTACCGCGCCAGCCGAACAGGCGTCGTTGCGACGGTTGCGCCGCGTGTGGTTGGTCGCGGCGTCGTCGCACTGGGCGGTGGCCGCCGCAGCATGGAGGACACAGTGGACCACGCGGTAGGGTTCGACATTGGCGTCAAGCCAAACAGTGAAGTACAAGCCGGGCAAATTGTTGCGACGATCCACGCACGGGACGACGCCGGTGCGCTGCTGGGCCGCGAAATCCTCGACGAGGCAATCGTCATTGGTGATGGCCCCGTCGAGGTTCTCCCGCTCGTGTCGCACCGCATTACGGCCGCGTCGGTCGAGGTTCTAACGCGCTAGAGGGCTTATTCGGTGCCATCATTGCGTACGAAGTGATGTTTGTTGCTGCACCTGCCGGGCCTGAACAACGAGACCTATCGGAATGTCGCGCCGTCGGGTGGACAGGACAACGTTCACGCCATTCGCTGCGGCTCGCATCGCTGGTGTGATCGGAATGCGCCAGCGCGGGGCAGCGGCGAGATAAACCGCGAGTGGCCGATCCACTGCCGTGATTTCATGACCGGCTGAATCGAGCACCGCGACGTGTGCAATACCCAAGAATGCTGCATTGCCCGAACGTCTGAGCGACGTCCGCACTTCTACTGCGTCGCGATCCAGTGCTGCGGCGATTTCACCCATCTCGATCCCCGTCGCGACCGCTCCTTTCCGGAAGAACACTGGCATCACGGTCGCTATATCGAGAGTGAGTGCCACCCGGATGGAGTCCGGTGATGTGAGTGCACTAACCGAAGTCGCGTCGGCATCGTGTGAGTGCACGGTCAGGCGCGCCCAGTACTCACCGTCGGGCAGATTCGCAGGCGCACGGGCGAGCAATCGGACGAGCTGGGTGGCCCCAGGAGCGAGTTTAAAGTGGCGCGGGTACGGAGTGACCCACTCCGCTGCACTCGCGCTGTCAGGCCCTTCCTTCAGCTCGACGCGGGCGGCGCCGGCTGAATCCGTGGTGGCATATCCAAATGTCAGATCGACCGTGAACTCAGTCGCCTGCTGACGGGGATTGAAAACGGTGATCTCGCCAGCGGGACGTGCTTGCGTGAGCACTACAATGTGCGGATCAATCGCAACGCCAGGGAGTTGCGCGCCGGCGAGTCGGCCGAATGCACACCACGCGATCCCGGTGCCAGCGGCTGTGGTACGAGCGAGGCGCATCGTCATAGGTCAGCGTACGCGGCGGTGACCTGTCCGGTCGCACTGTACGCGCCCATGGCAGAATTCGCGAGGGTCTGAACCATGGCACCTACGCCAAGGTACAGTTTCGTCACCCCTGAGATACCGCCGATCGTGGCGGAGAACGGGTGCGGTGTGCCGCTCGGGAAAGAGACGGATGATGCACCGGATAGGCCCGCGTCAGGGCTCATCATGTAGTTCCAGCCGCTGAGGGATATGGCGTCACCCGCAGCCGTCTTGAGCGTTGACGGCATCGTGATGGAGAGAGTGATGTTGGAGCCGCTCATCCCCGACACTTCGATGCGCCCGCTCGTCGCGGAGTTTGGGGCGACGGTCTTGCTGCCGTTGGCGAACAGCCGACCGAAATCGAGCGCTCGGGTCGCGCCGATAGTTACCGGGCTGATGAGCTGTGCATTCACGCTCAACGTGGCGCTTTCTGGTGCCTGCGCCGCAAGCGGGCGCGCGATCGCGATTGCAGCGAGGGCAATGACATTGATGTGAATGGAAGCGAGGTGAATTCGTCCGGGCACTTGTGGCTCCTGCCGCGTGAGCGGCGTGTGTGTGAGTGCTGCTTCACACACAGTAGGAGGGGCGCGGCGATCAGGGCGCATCGCAACGCGCCAAGTCGGATCGAAAGGACGCAAGGGCTAGCGTTGCGGACGCAAAAGAGGGGCGCTCCCATTCGGCAGCGCCCCTCTTCGTTCACTCCTCGAAATACTGAACACACTGTCTTAGTACACTGTACGTCGACAGCTACATTTTACACGTCGAGATTGCTCACGAACTTTGCGTTCTGCGCGATGAACAAACGCCTCGGCTCAACATCGTCGCCCATCAGCGTCTGGAACACTGTATCAGCAAGGATGGCATCTTCCATGTTGACCCTGAGCAGCGTGCGCGTTGCGGGATCCATGGTGGTCTTCCAGAGCTGGTCGGGATTCATCTCACCGAGCCCTTTATAGCGCTGGATATTGACCGACGCCTTGCCGTCGCCGCCAGTCATGCGATTGATGAGTTCGTCGCGCTCCTTTTCATCATACGCGTAGTACTCTTCCTTCCCCTTGGCCACCCGGTACAGCGGCGGCTGGGCGAGGTAGATGTAACCGGCGTCGATCAACTCCGGCATCTGGCGGAACAGAAAGGTGAGCAGCAGCGTGCGGATGTGCGCCCCGTCAACGTCGGCATCGACCATCAGGATGATCTTGTGATAGCGTGTGGTTTCCAGCGAAAAATCGTCGCGGATACCGGCGCCGATCGCCGTGATGATGGTGCGGATTTCCTCGTTGGAGAGCACCTTGTCGATGCGAGCCTTCTCCACGTTGATGATCTTGCCGCGAAGCGGCAGAATCGCCTGGAATCCGCGGTTGCGTCCCTGCTTGGCAGAGCCGCCGGCCGAGTCACCCTCCACAAGATAAAGCTCGCAGAGAGCAGGATCGGTGAGTGAGCAGTCCGCCAGCTTGCCTGGCAGGTGCCCAACATCTAGCGCGCTCTTCTTACGCGTTAAGTCGCGCGCTTTGCGGGCAGCCTCGCGTGCACGAGACGCCGAGAGCGCCTTCTCGATAATGATGTTGGCGACCTTGGGGTGCTCGTCCAGGTAGCGGTTGAGCAATTCATTCATCACCGACTTCACGGCGCCTTCAGCCTCTGAGTTCCCCAGCTTCGTCTTGGTTTGGCCTTCGAACTGCGGCTCATGAATCTTGATCGAGAGGACCGCCGTGAGTCCCTCGCGCACGTCATCGCCAGACAGTGTTGCCTCCCTGTCCTTCTTGGCGAGCGAGCTGCGTGAGAGATACTGGTTGATCACACGCGTGAGGCCGGACTTGAAGCCGGTAAGGTGCGTTCCACCTTCGTGCGTGTTGATGTTGTTGACGAAGGAGAAGACGTTCTCGTTGTAGCCGTCGTTGTACTGGAACGCCAGCTCGATTTCCATGTCCTCCCGCGTGGTGTCGATGTACACAACTTCCGGGTGCAGCGGCTTTGTGCGCGCATTGAGGTACTGCACCATTTCCTGCAGCCCCCCCTTGGCGAAAAACGTCTCGGACTTCTCGATACCATCCCGCTCATCCGTGAGCGTGATGGTCAGGCCCTTGTTCAGATACGCCAGCTCACGCAATCTGTTGGCAAGCGTGTCGTACTTGTACGTGAGCTCGGTGAAGATCAGATCGTCGGGCTTGAACCAGACAGTGGTGCCGCGATCGTCTTTGGCCACCTTGTCGAGAACCTTGAGCTTGGTCACGGTCGTGCCGCGCTTGAAGTCCATGTAATGGACCTTGCCGTCACGCTTGACCCATACCTTGAGCTGCTCCGACAGGGCGTTCACAACCGACACACCAACGCCGTGCAGACCACCGGATACCTTGTAGCTATCCTTGTCAAACTTGCCGCCCGCGTGCAGTACGGTCATGGCGACCTCGACGGCCGGGAGGTTCTCTCCCTTGTGCATGTCTACCGGAATGCCGCGCCCGTTGTCACGGACCGTAACGGAATCATCCTTGTGTATGGTGACGTCCACCCGGTCGGCATGGCCCGCGAGTGCCTCATCGATGGAGTTGTCGACGACCTCGTACACGAGATGATGCAGCCCCGTGGACGACGTTGACCCGATGTACATGCCGGGGCGCTTGCGAACGGCCTCGAGCCCCTTGAGAACCTGAATGTTGCCAGCGTCATAAGTTGGCGCTGGCCCTCTATCGACTTTCTCTTCAAGAGCCATTTACACGACCAAAAAGGCGTTGTTTGCGGTACCGAACAGAACCCGAACGAAACCGTGCCGGATAATCTGTAATATAACAGCTGAAGCAGCAGAATGCAACCGATGGACTGTAGCGTAACCTATTGTGGCGTAATAACTTGCACGCTCTTGCCGGCAGCTTCCTCGGCGGTTACCGGAGCTGGTCTCCCGAACGACGCGCTAACGCTCCCGCTGCAGCTGGAACCGAAGCTTGCGTACCCGCGGCCGATCCGCGCCCGCATTGAGAGCGGCCAGTAGCTGCGGCTCCATTAGCTGCAGCTCGGTCATCCACGCATTCGTCTTGACCGCCACAAACAGCGTCGAGTCCGGCGTCACGAAGAGCGGCTCCGTAACCGCGGCGATCTCACGTCCCACCAGCTCGCCCCACTCCGGAACTACGGCCGCCTGCACCATTCGAGCGTCCAGCCCCGCCTCGCGAAGGTAAGCACCGAGGGCATCGCTTATCTTCTCGGGCGCACGCGGGGAGGGCGAACCGGGGGCGGGCGGCCGCCGGTCGCTCCTACTACGGCCACCATTGTTCGACCCGCGCTCTGTCATGCGGCACCCTCGATGGCGCCGTCGCGAACCTTCCACCGAGCCAGCCGCGTGAGGTCAGCCGGGATGTCGCTCGCGCGGGGCACCGTAAGGATCGTCTGCCCCGTGTTGGTCTCGTGCAGCAGCTCCAGTATGCGAGCGCTCCGTTTGGCGTCCAGCTCCGCGAACGGATCGTCCAACAGGAGAACGGGATCGCTCCGCTCGTGCGCCTTGATGGTGGATGCTTCCAACAGGCGCAGCGTGATCGCGGCCGTGCGCTGCTGACCGCCGGATCCGAAAACCCGCAGCTCGCGACCTTCGATCGATAACTCCACATCATCGCGGTGTGGCCCCACGTGCGTGAGCCCGCGGCGAAGGTCGATCTGGCGCTTACGGTGGAGAGTGTCGAGTAGCTCCTGCCTCGCGTCGGCCGGATCCGACACGGTGCTGGCATACCGGATGGTCATCAGATCGGGCTCTCCAATCGCGCTAGCGAGCCTGGCAAATTCGCCCTTGTTGTGGCTCATCCACGCGACACGCTCGGCTAACAGCACCGCGCCGCTCTCAGCCAACGCGGGTTCCCATACGGCCACCGACTCCTCGCTCTCTGCACCGCGGGCCACAATGCGCAACGCCGCGTTCCGGCGCGCCAGCGATGCGCGATAGCTCTGCAGGGCGGCGAGATATCGTGCGGATGTGAGCGCCAGTACCACGTCCAGAAAGCGCCGCCGCTCGCTCGGCGCCCCGATCACCAGATCCACGTCGCGCGGCGAGATCACCACCGAGGGGAGGGAGCCGAGTGCACTGCTGAGGCGTTTCACCTCCGCCCCATCCGTGGTGATCTTTTTCCGGCCGCGCCGCTCGAATGCGGCCGTGAGATCGTGCTCTCCGGTCTCGCCAACCGATGCTCGGACGTGAAACGCGCTGGCGCTGAAGTGGATCAGATCCTGGTCCCGCGCGCCCCGCATCGAGCGAAGAAGCTGAAAGTAGTACAACGACTCCAGCAAATTCGTCTTGCCCTGGCCGTTGTCGCCGATCACGACGACGCCATCGTCGGGAAATGAGAGCTCCGCGCGCTGGATGTTGCGAAAGTCGCGGATCGAAAGGCGTTTGACGAGCGCCATCGGCAGCGCCGAGCCCTGAGGGCCGCGAGCTAGCGGCCGCTGAAAACGGGTGCCCGCTTGTCCAGGAACGCGGACATCCCTTGCTGCATGTCGTCCGTTGCGGCAAGCAGCCCAAAGTGGTTCGCCTCCAGCGCCAGCCCGTCCTCTAAAGACATCTGCAGCCCGCGATCCACCGCCTCTATGCAGAGCGCCACCGCGAGCGGAGCGTTTCCGATCACCTGCTTGAGGATAATCTGCACCGCACCGATTAACTCGGCCGCGTGCACCACCCGATTGACGAGGCCAATGCGATACGCCTCTTCAGCATCGATGATCTCGCCCGTCATGAGCAGCTGAAGGGCACGCCCCTTACCAACGAGTCGCGGAAGCCGCTGCGTTCCGCCGTAGCCGGGAAGAATCCCCAATTTCACCTCCGGCTGCCCGAACTTGGCGTGCTCCGAAGCAATGCGCATGTGACACGCCATCGCCAGCTCGCAGCCGCCGCCCAGCGCGAATCCGTTCACCGCGGCGATAACGGGCTTTGGGCAGGTCTCGAACCGTCTGAATATCTCCTGCCCGGCGCGCGCGCGTCCTTTCGCTACAAACGGCGACTGACTCTGGAGCTCTGAGATGTCGGCTCCGGCCACAAAGGCGCGGCCGGCACCGGTGAGAATTACCCCGCCCACGTCCTGACGCATGCGTACTTCATCGATGGCGACGCCCAGCTCCGCAATCGTTGCGTCGTTGAGCGCGTTCAGCTTGTCGGGGCGGTTGACGGTGATCGTCGCTATGCGATCGGCGACCTCGAAGGTCAGAAAGTCGTATGAAGGCATGCGGAGAATATAAGCGTGGCGGCCATCCGGTCGCAGCACTCAGAGCGCATGAGCCAGGCGTGAGGCGCCCTTCTTGCTTGGCTCCCGCGGGCATGAAAGGGACGTGGCTGCTCCGCCGGGGAAAGAAGCCCGGGCACTTCAAATACGCCTCGCAGTCGGGGCGCGCCGCAAGCGCCGCTCGCTCAGCGGAGATCGATGCGCTAGCCATCCCGCCAGCGTGGACCGACGTGCACGTCGCCGTCAGCGAAAGGTCCGCGATCCAGGCGTGGGGTTATGATGCACGCGGCCGAAAACAATACCGGTACCACCCACGCGCTGTCGCCCGTGGCCAGCTCAAGAAGTACTACCGCGTGCGCCAGATGGCGCGCGATCTCCCCGACATCAGGCGCTGTGTCTATGCGGACTTCCGCCGGCGCGGTTTTCCGAGGGAGAAGGTCATCGCCGGAATTGTTCGCTTCCTGGCGGACGGCTTTTTCCGAATTGGCAACGAGCGCTACGCCAAGGAGAACCGCACATTTGGCCTGACCACGCTCAACAAGTCGCATGCAACGGTTGAGGGCGACATGGTCACCTTCGACTACATCGGCAAACGCTCGATCAGGCACCGCCAGTCGGTGGTGAGCAGGGACCTGGCGCATTTCATCGAGGCGATGTTGCAGACGCCAGGCCGCAGGTTGTTCCGCTATCGGGACGAGGGTGGTGCATGGCACAACGTTGAGTCATCGGAGGTGAATCACTACCTCCAGACTGTCTCCGGCTTCCCTTACAGCGCCAAGGACTTCCGTACCTGGGGCGGTACGCTGCGCGCCGCCACGGTCCTCGGCGAGCTTGGTCCGGCGGAATCGGCACGGGAGGCAAACAAGAACGTCGTCACCGCGATGCGGCTGGTCGCCGCTGAGCTGGGCAACACGCCTGCCATCTGCCGCAAGTCGTACGTGCACCCCGCGGTACTGGACCGCTACCTCAAGGACGGTTCGACGATCACCTGGCATGCCGGAACGACGAAAGCGAGCGGTGCCGCGACTAAGGGACAGCCGAAGGCGCAGTGGGAGCACGCGCCCGAGGAGCGTGCGTTGATAGCGTTCCTGGACGAGCATTTCCCCGAACGCCGCAGCAGCCGACGGTCCGAAAGCGACTGACGGGTGTACCCGTTTGCGTGGCCTTATCTCTCCCGGAAACGTGCTGTAATCACGAGGATGTAGCACGCCCAAACGAACGGCTTAGTAAGCGGTTCGACGAACAGTTGGCACGGCACCGCGATGCACTTGCAGCGTGCCGTGCGTGCGGTAACGACGACCCCGCGGCGCTTCCCGTTCTTTCTCTGGCGCGTCGTGCGCGCGTCATGCTCGTTGGCCAGGCCCCGGGTAAGACCGAGACGGTGGACCGACGCCCGTTTGCGGGGCGCGCGGGAAAGACTCTCTTCCGCTGGCTCGACAAGGCTGGTGTGAGCGAAGAAGAGGCTCGCGAGCGCATCTACATCGCGGCCGTCACACGCTGTTATCCGGGCGCAAGCCCTTCCGGTCGTGGAGACAGGGTGCCTACTCCGCGGGAGCAACAGCTGTGCGGCGGTTGGCTCGAATCGGAGCTCAGGCTGATGCGGCCGAGTCTCATCGTCCCTGTTGGACGCCTCGCCATCAATCGCTTCATTGGAGCGCGTCCGCTGGATCAGGTGATCGGGAAGGAGCACCACGCCGAGCATGGGGGAGGGTCTTCTGTCGTCATACCGCTGCCGCACCCGTCGGGCGCCAGTAGCTGGATCCACGGGCCCGGACATGCGGAGCTAGTCGACGGTGCGTTGGCGCTCCTCCGTTCGCGGCTCGCTCAGACCTTATATTTGTAGACTGTGAAGGCAAGAACGAAGTTTCTTACTGGCGGAGCACTGATCCTGGGCGTGGCGGGCTACCTCATGGCTAGCTCGATCACGAAAACCGGGACGTACTACCTCACGCCCACCGAGCTGTCAGGCAAGACCACAGTCGACCCCACGTTCTATGAGACGGGCGTCAAGGTCGGCGCGCGGGTTGTCCCAGGCTCCATCGTGCGAACTCCGGGTGGTCGGGAGACTATGTTCCGGATGACCGATGGAGCGCGCACGTACCCGGTAGTGTACCGCGGCATCACACCGGATACATTCACAGATAGTGTGGATGTTGTCGTGGAGGGACGGCTCGGTCGCGATCAGGTTTTCCACGCCACTACGCTACTCGCCAAGTGCGCCTCCCGGTACGAGAACGCCCCCGACCGCCCGCGTCCTACTCAGACTTAAATGATTCTTGTTGGTGAGCTGTCTCTCTGGGTCGCTCTGTTGATGGCGGTCTGGACGGCGACGGTTTCGTTCGCTGGCGGCTCGTTGCGGCGCAACGATCTGGTTGCAAGCGGCGAGCGCGGCATGTACGCGACTTTCGTGATGGTGCTGCTCGCCTCGCTCGGTCTGTGGACGGCGCTCTTCACCCACGATTTCTCGCTCAAGTTCGTGGCCAGCTTCACCAGTGCCAACCTGCCCAAGGTTTACACCTTCACAGCGTTCTGGGCGGGGCAGTCCGGCTCGATGCTGTTCTGGTCCCTGATCCTGGTGTTCTTCTCCGCGATTACGGTGTTCAGCAATCGCGCGCGCAACCGCGAGCTCATGCCGTACGTCACCGGCACGCTCGCACTGGTGCTGCTCTTCTTCCTCGCTACGCTCTGCCTCGGCGCCAATCCGTACGAGCGCCTTAATTGGCTGCCGCAGGACGGCCGCGGCATGAACCCGCAGTTACAAAACCCAGGGATGGCGATTCATCCGCCGAACCTGTACCTGGGCTACGTCGCCACAACCGTTCCATTCGCCTTCGCGATTGCGGCGCTCATCACGCGTCGCCTTGACGCGGAGTGGCTCGTTGCCGTGCGCCGCTGGGCGCTGCTGGGATGGTTTTTCAACACAGTTGGTATCGTCCTCGGAATGTGGTGGGCGTACGTCGAGCTCGGGTGGGGCGGCTACTGGGCGTGGGATCCGGTCGAGAATGCCAGTCTGCTGCCGTGGCTGACAACGACGGCCTTCCTGCACTCGGTCATGGTGCAGGAAAAACGCGGGATGCTGCGCAAGTGGAATGTCACGCTGGTGATCTGCTCGTTCCTGCTCGCCATCTTCGGAACATTCATCACTCGTAGCGGCATCATTTCCAGCGTACACTCGTTCGCGCAGTCGCCGGTTGGAAACTGGTTCGCTGGCTTCCTGCTCGTGGCGATCATCGCGAGCGTGTACCTGGTTACCACTCGACTCAAAGATCTCGAGGCCAAGGCGGGCCTCGAGAGCATGGTGAGTCGGGAGGCCGCCTTCCTGTACAACAATCTGGTGCTGGTGGGAATCGCCTTTTCCGTTCTCTGGGGAACCCTCTTTCCGATCATCAGCGAGGCCGTGCGCGGAACCAAGATCACGGTTGGTCCGCCGTTCTTCAACTCGGTAAACGTGCCGCTCGGTCTGCTGCTGTTGTTGCTCACAGGCGTCGGCCCGCTCATCGCGTGGCGCAGGGCGTCGGTCTCCAATCTCAGGCGCCAGTTCGCCGCTCCAGCTGCGGCCGGTGTGATCACGGGCGGGCTGCTCTTCGCCGCGGGAATGCGTAACGGATACGCGCTGGTCGCGTATTCACTCGCCGGCTTCGTGTCGATGACCATTCTGCAGGAGTTCTACAAGGGAATTGGCGCGCGCAGATCGATGTATGGCGATTCGGTCCCGATGGCGTTCGTGCGCCTCGTTGCGCGGAACCGCAGGCGCTATGGCGGATACATCGTACACGCGGGGATCGTGATTGTCTTTGCCGCGTTCGCGGGGCTCGCGTTCAAGAAGGAAAACGACCTCACCATCAACTCGGGCGAGACCAAGGCGCTGATCGACTCCTGGGGTCATCACTGGACTTTCACCAGTCAGGGCGTTTCCCGCTACGACGTTCTCAATCGTGAAGTCACCGCCATCGCACTCCTCGCCACGCGTGACGGCAAGAAGATGGGAATCATTACCAGTGAGAAGCGCCAGTACTTCTCCGGCACCGATGTCGCCAGCCGCGTCCCCACTTTCCAGCCCGCTACGGAAGTCGGCATCATGGGCTCCTTCAGTCAGGACGTCTACGTCACGCTCGCTGGAGTCGTGGGACAGGACACCAGTGAGATTCGCATCACCTTCAACCCGCTCGTCCGTTGGGTGTGGCTCGGCGGCACGCTCATGGCTCTGGGTGGTCTCATCGTGATGTGGCCGCAGGCCGAACGCCGGCGCCGCCAGGGCGGCTACGTGACGACTCTCAGGTCGGAGATGATTCCCGCGCTGGAGATCGCATGAACCCGCTCGGGACTGTCACGAGGCGCGGCTTTCTACTCTCTGTCGCCGGCGCTGTTGGTGCAACGGTCAGTGCAACCGTTCTGCACGCTCAGGAAGAGTCACGAGCTTCCACCGGTGCGCCCATGGATGACGATGCGTATCGCCCCGTCAGGCTGCCGCCCAAGGCAAACGCGACGCCGGTCGTCACCAATGCGCAGCGCGACGACCTCGAGCACAAGATGCAGTGCCGCTGCAGCTGCACGCTGGACGTGTACACCTGCCGAACCACTGACTTCACTTGCCCGGTCTCACCGCGTATGCACGCTGATGTAATGGGCCTCGTTGCCGGGGGCTATGACACCGATGAGATCCTGTCCGCGTTCCAGCGTGTCTTTGGCGAGCGCGTGCTAATGTCACCCGTGAAGCAGGGCTTCAATTGGGTGGGTTATCTCCTCCCGTTCACAGCCATCGGCGCGGGGAGCGTCGGCCTCCTGGCACTGCTCAAACATTGGAGCCGTCCGGAATCGCAGGCCGTACACTCCACGCCTGGAATGGACGTGAGCGCAGACGAGATGGCACGCCTGCGCGAGGCAATGCGGAACGACGAATGATAGCAATGCTGATCGGCACATCGCTCGCCCTCTTTGCGCTCGCGTTCGTGCTATATCCGCTCTTTCGCGAACCGCGCGGAATCACCGCAAACGTGCGCGGGCCCAGCCGGCAGCGTGTCACCACGGCCATGGACGCGCTCAGAGAGATCGAGTTCGATCACGCCACAGGCAAGTTGTCGGAGAGTGATTATACCGAGCTGAAGAGCTCATATACGGAACGCGCAGTCGTTGCGATGCGCGCGGGCGAATCCGACAGAATTATCTGTGATTCGTGCGGCCCGCGCCCTGAAGCGGACGCGCAGTTCTGCTCGGACTGCGGCCGCGCCCTCGCCGCTTAACCCAATTCGATGTTCTTTCAGACAATTTCCCTCCTGGGCGCCGCCTGCCTGTTGCTCGCCTATGTGTCGGCCCAGATGGGCCGCATGCGACACGATTCGGCTGCGTATAGCGCACTCAACGCTGTGGGATCAGGGTTCCTGGCCTGGGTCGCGATTCACGATCAGCGTTGGGGTTTTATCATCCTCGAGATTGTCTGGGCAATTGTCTCGCTGCCACCGTTGTTTCGCGCGTTGAAGGGCCGCACCGCCACGGCGTAGTGGATCGACGACTATTCACTCAACGCTCCAGCCGATCCAACTTGTAAATCGCGAGCTGGATGGGAGCGAAGGTGGCTGCCAGACAGAGCGCGGCGGCGGCTGCGAAGCCGATGATCACCTCCGTTGAATCCAGCGGCGTGCCGAACGCGCGCGCGGAGAGATACACGTACACCGGGCGCGCCTCCAACATCACCACGGCGCCGATAAGTGTGATCGCTGTCATCATGAACAGCAGCCCACCGAACGAGGTCGGAATCTGAGCCACGTTCTCGGTCTCGAACTGCGGGAAAACCGTACCGAAACCGATCGCCATTCCCGCAAGCGCAAACGTCATGAGCGTGATCGTGCCGACGGAGACAGCGGTCATGAACTCGCTCACGCCAAGCAGAATGTCGGTGGCGAAGACGATTCCAAGCGCGAGTAGCACCAGCGGCACCGTTCCGACCCAGAACTTGGCCCAGAGCAGGTCCCGCATTGACAGTGGACTCGCCTTGAGCAGCCACCACGTGCGCCCTTCCATGCTTACTGTTGGGAAGAGAAAGCGCGCCGCAACCGAGGCGAGCACGAAGCCGGCGAGAATCAGATTGAGGAACGGTACCAGGTTAGCCAGGAAAAACGTCACGCCGTCGCCGCCGAGCGGTAGGAAGCGCACGTTGAACACGTAGACGAACACCAGTACTACCAGCAGGATCAGCTGCGACCACGGCGTGGTGTCACGGAAAAAGACCCGTAACTCCTTCAGCACCAGCTCGCGGCGAGTGATGGGTAGCGGCGCCAGCACGAACGAAGCCGCACTGTTTCTGCGCGTCGTGGCGCGTCCTGCGCTTTCCTGCGCCTTGCTGTATGCGCGCTGGTACAGCGCGCGATGCATCAGCGCCCCTAGCACCACCAACACGGCCGCTGTGGACCAGAGTAGCAGGAAGGGAAGTGCATCTCCCTCGTACTTGAGCCATCCCATCACTCCGGACTGTACCCACTCGCTCGGCAACAGCGGTGACGTCGGCGTCCGCAGCACCGCAAGAAAATCCATCAGCGAACGAAATCCTTCTGGCCTCACCAACCGCTCCGGGCGCAGCAGGCGAAACGCGAGCACGATTCCACCCGCCGAGACAACAGCGATGACGCTGAGTATCTCACGTGTTCGCCGGGCCGGAAAGATGTTGACGAGCAGCAGCGTGAATGCGGTGCCGATGGCGGCCGGAATGATCAGAAATGGGACGAGCGCCGCAACCGCAATCAACGGATACCACCAGCCGCCATTGTACGCGATTCCGTACGCGGTGAAGATCGGTGCGGCCATCAGGAGCACCATCCAGCTGGAGTTAACGGCGGTCTCGATGAGTTTGGCGCCGTACACGGCCAGCCAGTCCACTGGCGAGCCCACTAGGAGGTCGAGGTCTCGCGCCAGGAAAAACGTGGATAGCGCGGTAATGATGTTGGATAGGAGCAGCAATCCCATGAAGCTGAGCAGCACTAGCCCCAATAGCTTCGCGGCAAGCAGCGCGCCCAATTCAGGAACGTTCTTGAAGTAGGATAGAAGGCGAAAGACGATTCCGAAGATGAAAGCCCAGAACAGCGTCCCGACCAACCCCAGAAGAACAACACGGCCCAGCTTGCCTCGGGCGGTGCCGCGCGCTCTCGCACGCACTGTCTGCAGCTTGGGAGTGAGGAGGTGCAGCAGCTCGGACAGCGTCACCGGGCGCCGCGCGGCTCACGCATTCAGGACTTCCACCACGGTGCGCGCGCCCGATTCCCCCGTCAGGCGCAAGAAGATCTCTTCCAGTCCTGCACCCGATGTCGCGCCCACTCGCAGGTCGTCCATCGTTCCGAGCGCGCGAATGGTCCCATGCTGAATGATGCCTATGCGATCACACAGCGTCTCCGCGACTTCCAGCGTATGGGTCGACATCACGATCGTGTTCCCGCGCGACACGTACTCGCGGAACAGCTCCTTGAGCAGTCTCGCCGCTTTGGGGTCGAGCCCGACCATGGGTTCGTCCACCACGATGACTTCCGGTCTGTGTACGAACGCGCTGGCGATGATGAGCTTCTGCCGCATACCGTGGCTGTAGCTCTCCACCAATTCGTTCTTCCATTCGAGCAGGTCGAACAGCGCGAGCAGCTCGTCACCGCGCCGCTCGATATCGCGTCCACTCTGCCGGTACAGCCCCGCTACGAAACGCAGGAACTCGCCACCGGTGAGCTTCTCGTAGATGAACGGCCTGTCGGGAATGAATCCGAGCTTCGACTTGGCCGCCATCGGATTCTGCGCAAGGTCCACTCCAGCGATCTCTACGGTTCCGGAGGTAGGCTGAAGAATGCCGGCAATCATGCGTAGCGTCGTCGTCTTGCCCGCGCCGTTTGGCCCGAGCAGCCCGAAGAGCTGTCCGCGTGGCACGATGAGATCCACGCCGGCTACCGCGGTGAAACCGCCGTACCGTTTGGTGAGTGCAGAGAGCCGAATCACTGAGTCGGTATTGGTGTTTTTGCTGAATGTGCTGCCCGCATGTTGACGGACGCGATTTCGTATGCGGTTCTGGTCATCGACATTCCGCCGGGCTCGCTCGCCGTCACCACGCGCCCTTCAGCGTCCACCCATGCATTCACGCTCGCGGCCGGTGTGGTGACGCTCCATGCCCTCACAGTATCGGTACGTGCCGGCACCCAGCTTCTACTTGCAACATCGTATCGGGCGCTGTCCACAACGCTCAGTAGCGATTCGGCGGCGATGCTCAACGTGGTGAGCTCCACACGCTGCGATAGTGGGTTGAACACCCAGTACCTTCCCGACCGGCCAACCTTGGCGTTGCCACTCAGCATCAACGCCATGGGAGCCGGAGTCGGGAGGAACACCCGCTCCTGGCCCTTCGGCACGCCGGTGAGGCGTAGCGGCCCCTGATCGCCGCCCAGCGCCAGCGCGAAGCTGTCCAGCACGAAGCCGCGGCTCAGGTAATCGGTCGAGGATCCCGCTACCGTCTGGCTGTCGCCGTACACCACCGTCCTTGCGTTTAGAACGTCGGTCATTCGCATCGTGTGACTGGACGTGTCGACGGCCGACGAAGCAACGCCTATCTGCTTACCGCCCTGAAACGGCGTGTAGTAGTAGGTTGATGGCGCGATCTGCATCGCGGAGGCGACGAGGCGGTCGGTCGCCGTTACGGCCGCCTGCCGCCGCCACAGCAGCAGCAGTGCGGCTGCC
>JBPCQO010000278.1:0-3105 GCA_050998035.1 Gemmatimonadaceae bacterium
GCAAAGCGGTGACGGTGCTGCAGCTAACCACGCTCGTCGCGGTGCTTGTGTGGCCCGTGGCGACGCCGGGATTGATCCTGGGGATCGGACTCTTATCGGCAGTATCGATTCTCGATTATACATTGGCACTGTGGCGCGCCCGCGCCCGATAACACAGAGGTTTCATTCAAGTGCTTATCCGTCGCGCGGTGGTTGCCGTCGCACTATGCGTGTGCGCCAGGGCCGCCGCTGCGCAGACTCAGCAGGTAGCTGTGTCGTTCATTCCCACAGCTCGCCTGGCTCTCATGGGGGGCAACCCGAGTGCGCTGCAGGCGGGGCTTGGGACGAGATTCCCGCTGAGCAGTGAGTTCAGCATAGGCGGCACTGCGGGTGCCGGGATCAGCTCCACGGGATTCAGCGGACGTGGCGATCTCTTTGGCCAGTTCTCGTTAGACCCGTATCATCAAAATACGTGGGAGCCATACGTCGGCGGCGGTGTTACCGAGCGGCTCGATGCAGGTGGTCCAGGCGCGCGCACCTATCTGCTCGGCTTCATCGGGGCGAATTGGCCTCGTAGCGGGAGCATCGCTCCCGGTGTGGAGCTGGGTTTCGGCGGCGGCGTACGACTGGGCGTCACGCTGCGCTGGGCGAGCAAGTAACGCAACCCACACTCTGCCCAACAAAACAAACGGCGGCCAGATGGCCGCCGTGCTCACACTGCTTGCTTCGCTGTCTTGAGCGGCTGGGCGAAACGCTCGCCCTGGGTCCGCAACTGCGAAAGCTCGAGCGGACCCAACTCTGGGTAACGCTCAGCGAAATACGTGAGCGTAGCGTCAAACCATTCTTTCTGATGATCCGGCTCTGCACCGATGACGCCGCACCGCATGATATGCTGAAATAGCTCGTCACGTGCCTCGTCGACCGGTGCTTTCTGTGCCGCCGGCGCGGAGGAGTGCGATTGAAATCTCGGAGAAGTCTGCTTCTTGGCCATTAATTCCATGTAAGAAAAGTCGCAAGTGTCCTATTCTGAAACTTAACTGGTTTGGGATTCATTTGTAGTGGCTCCGCCCATAAGAATCGACTGTTCGGCCTGGGGCGAACCGATGAACTCCAGCAGCAGATCTGACAGCTGTTCCGGGGCCTCTTCGGGGATGAGCCGAGCCACTCCGCGCATCCGAACCAGGCGCGCAGTGGGGATCGTCTTCGCCAGCCGCTCGGCTATGTCCCGACTCAGCCACTCGTCATGATCACCGCGAACTATCAGCGTGGGAGCGGTCACCTCCGCCAACGCAAGGTCGTCGATGTCCGACCGGCGTATCGCTGCGCCGAGCGTGAGCAGGTGGTTCACGCCGTCGTGCCCCGCAAACGGAGCCAGATACCGGGCCAGTAGCTTGCTCGGCATGTGCTCCGCCGGCTTGACCACGCTGTCATCGAGCACCGCCTGGAGCAGAGCCGCCGCCCCCAGAACCCCGCGCGTGACCTTGAAGGCGAACCGCGCGGTGCTCCGCTGCAGCATCGCGATGTCCCGCGCTGGAAGCTCGCCGAAAGCTGGAGTGTTGATCAGGACGAGCTTCTGCACACGGTCAGCGCGCGTAGCCGCGAGTCGCAGCGCGACGTCGCCGCCCAGATCGTTGCCAACGATCACTGCCTTGGCCACCCGCAGCGCGGTCATAGCCGAGTCCAGGTATTCCGCCTGAGCGGCGATCCCAACATCGGCGTCGGGGGTGCGGTCAGACTCGCCATGGCCAAACAGGTCCACCGCATACGCGGTGTGACCCGCCTCGGCTAGAAGCGGTGCAACATGGCGCCACAGAAAGGTGCACGTGCCGAAGCCGTGCAGCAGGATCACCGGCGTGCCGCCGTGGCCATATCGCTCAACGTGCATTGCGCCCGGGCCGGCCGGAACGCGCAGAACGTCAGCTTGCATTGGGAGGTAAATTCACAGAATGGCGAATAATAATCCTCCCCGCGCCCCAAGGAGTGGGGCAAACAGTGCGGCAGCGCGCTCCAATGGCGGGCGAACTGGTTTCTATGCGGTCCTCATCGCGATCGCTGTGATCGGCGTGGGCGCAATCCTATACTTCATGAAGAATCCAGCCGCGAGCGCTGGCGGCTCCGCGGCGGACGCGCAGTACGATGCGCTCAAGGCCAGCTATGCCAAGGCGGGGCCGCCGCAGCCCTACGTCCTCGGCAACGCCAGCGCGCCGGTCACGATCGTGGAATTCGCCGACTTCGAGTGCCCGACCTGCGGGCGCTACGCAACGATCACCGAGCCCGATGTGCAGAAGCGCATTATCGAGCCTGGCCTGGCACTGTACAAGTACTACGACTTCCCGCTCCCGATGCACAAGAATACGGAGGCTGCCTCCAACGCTGCCGCGTGCGCCAACGAGCAGGGAAAGTTCTGGCCGATGCACGACGCGCTGTTTGCGGGTCAGGATGCCTGGGGGCTTGGCCCCAACGAGGCGGAAGTCACGGACAATCCCAAACCGATCTTTCTGGGTTACGCCAAGACAATTGGCCTCAACACCGACCAGTGGGAGAAGTGCTTCGATGCGCACAAATACCAGTCGCGCATCAATGCCAACGCAGCCGAGGCTTTGAAGCGAAATGTGAATGCTACGCCGACGTTCTTCGTGAACGGTAAGATGGTCACCGGCGCCACCTCGTATGACAACCTCAAGAAGCTGGTGGACGAAGCTGCCGCGGCACCGAAGCCCGCGGTCGCCAAGTAAACCGTCGGGGATAGTTTATATGCGACGGATGACGATCGCCGCACTGTCACTGATCGGTGCATTCGTCGCCACGTATCTCATGCTGTACAAGATCGGCGCGATCGGCCACCTTGCGTGCGGCCTGGGCTCGTGCGAGCGGGTGAACATCAGCCGGTGGGCGACATTCCTGGGCGCGCCAGTGGCCGCGTGGGGAGTCGCCTTCTACATCGCGATGCTCGTGGTCGCCGTGGCCGGAACCTCACCCGCGTGGATCGGCCGGCGCGAGATATCGCTCGCGCTCACCGCGATGTCGGCGATCGGCGTGGCGTTCTCAGCGTGGCTCACGTATCTGGAGTTGTACGTGATCGGAGCGGTGTGCCGCTACTGCGTGGTGTCAGCGGTGATCGTGACA
>JBPCQO010000067.1:0-25355 GCA_050998035.1 Gemmatimonadaceae bacterium
GGACAAACCGATCGAGGGCGACATGGTGAGCGTCGGCCTGGCTGTTGCCGACGAGCAGGGCAATCTTGGTGAACCCCGTGACGTTCCGCTCGTCATTGGCGACGGCAAGGCGATTCCCGGGATGGAAGAGCTAATCATGGAAGGAACTCCGGGCCAGACCATCGAGCGCCCGGTACGCTGGCCGGACGATTTCCCCGACGAAGCTCAGCGCGGCCAGACCAAGAACGTCCGCATGACGCTGCACGAAGTGAAGCGCAAGACGCTCCCCGCCTTCGATGACGATTTCGCGCGTGAAGTCGGCGACTTCGAATCGGTGGATGCACTGCGTAGCGCCGTGCGCGAGGACATGCACAAGTACGCCGAGCGCGAGACCGAGGGGACAGCACGGCAGCAGCTGATGGACGAGATCATTGCCGCCAATCCGTTCGACGTTCCGGGAAGCTGGGTCAACCAGCTGGTCGACAATTACGCTCAGGCGTACAACATCCCTGAAGAGAGCCGCAAGGAATTCGACATCGAGTTCCGCGCGGTGGCCGAGCGCCAGATCAAGCGCGATCTGGTGATCGACACACTGGCCGAGCGGGAGAAGCTTACAGCCAGTGAGCGCGACATTGACGATCGCATCGCTGAGCAGGCCGCCGAACGGAAGGTGGAGCCTGGCCAGCTGTACGCCGCGCTTGAGAAAGGTGGACGCATCAAGGACATGGAGCGGACCATCACCGAGGACAAGGTGTTTAAATGGTTGATGGACCAAAACGACATAGTCACAAAGAGCTGAACATGGCAACGGTTTTCGCACCATACGTTATCGAACGGTCGTCGCGCGGAGAGCGCACGTACGACGTCTTCTCACGCCTGCTGATGGACCGCATCGTCTTCCTCGGAACGCCGGTCACCGATGACGTGGCAAACATCATCATCGCCCAGCTGTTGTTCCTCGAATCCGACAACGAGGGGCGCGACATTCACATGTACATCAACTCGCCCGGCGGCTCGGTCTCGGCCGGCATGGCGATCTACGACACGATGCAATATCTCAAGAGCCCCGTGAGTACCACCTGCATGGGTATGGCCGCCAGCATGGGCGCATTCCTGCTGATGGCCGGCCGCAAGGGGAAGCGCTTCGCGTTGCCGCACTCGCGCATCATGATCCACCAGCCGTCGCAGAACGGAGGCGGCGGCTCGGCCTCGGACATCGAGATCCAGGCCAGGGAGATCCTCTTTCTGCGGGAGAAACTCAACTCGTTGATGGCCAAACACACCGGCCAGCCACTCGAGCGTGTAGAGCGTGACACCGATCGCGACCGCTTCCTCTCCGCCGACGAGGCCAAAGAATACGGGCTGATCGACAGCGTCATCACCCACCGTGGCGAGCTGATCGACGCCTCCACGCAGCCCCAGGTGACGGTGTAAGGCGTGGCTGAAGCCGCGCCCCACGGCAGGTGCCCACCCTTGTGAATTAATTCACAAGACCGATACCCGTCAGGAATGGTTGACCCCGTCCCTGACGGGTATTTGCTTTCATGGAGACATGTCCACCGATAAACATCTACGCTGCTCATTCTGCGGAAAGTCCAAGGACTCCGTCCGGAAGTTCATCTCCGGGCCGTCCGTGTACATCTGTAATGAGTGCATCGCGCTCTGCAACGAGATCCTGCAGGAAGACGAGGAACGCGAGGTCGCTGATGCGATCACGCAGGTCCCGTCCCCGCAGGAGATCAAGGACGTCCTGGATCAGTATGTAATCGGTCAGGAAACGGCCAAGAAGACGCTGGCCGTCTCGGTGTACAACCACTACAAACGCATCAACGCCACGTCGGTCAAGGATGAGGATGTCGAGCTGGACAAGTCGAACATCCTCATCGTCGGACCCACGGGTACGGGTAAGACGCTGCTGGCGCGCACACTCGCTCGCATCCTTGACGTCCCGTTCACCATCGCCGACGCGACAACGCTGACAGAAGCCGGCTATGTGGGCGAGGACGTCGAGAACATTCTGGTCCGTCTGCTCCAGGCCGGCGACTTCAACGTGAATGACTGCGAGCGCGGCATCGTCTACATCGATGAGATCGACAAGATCGCGCGCAAGTCGGAGAATCCGAGCATCACGCGCGACGTCTCGGGCGAGGGCGTGCAGCAGGCGCTGCTCAAGATCATTGAAGGGACCGTCGCATCGGTCCCACCGCAGGGTGGCCGCAAGCACCCGCAGCAGGAATACATCCAGATCAACACCAAGGACATCCTGTTCATCTGCGGTGGCGCCTTTGACGGTCTGGAGAAAATCATCGAGTCGCGCGTCGGCAGACGGCAGATCGGCTTTGGTGGTGTCGAGACCGGTGGCAAACCGGGTGGCAAGAAGTCGGCGGACGCAAAGAACCACTTCTCCGAAGTGGAGCCGGACGACCTGCTTCGCTTCGGCCTCATCCCTGAGCTGGTCGGCCGACTGCCAGTGACGGTGGCGCTGGACGCTCTGGACGAGGAGTCGCTGACGCGAATCCTCAAGGAACCGAAGAACGCACTGACCAAGCAGTACGTCCGCCTCTTCGCCCTTGACGACGTCAAGATCTCGTTCGAGGAGAGCGCACTGGCAGCCATAGCGCGCAAGGCGCTCAAGCGTGGGACCGGCGCGCGCGGACTGCGCGCCATCCTTGAGGAAGCGCTCATGGAAGTGATGTTCGACATCCCCGCGCGCGACGACGTGGTCGAGGTGCGCGTGACGGAGTCCTGCATCACCAACGGCACGCCGCCGCTGCTGGAGCTGAGTACTGCGCGTAGGAAGAAAGAGGCGTAGCAGCTTCTAGCAGGTAGTAGCAGCAACTCGCAGGTCCCTAACTACAGACGTATGCCCCGATCCCGCTCAATTCTGGTCGCTGTCGGCTTAGCGGCTACTGGCTGTGCCCACACCAACGGCGGTACAGCGGGCACCCAGGCGATGGCCTCCCCAGCCGGAACCGCACCCATGCCGGCGACCTCGCCCGATCGATCCAATCCCTTCTTCGCCGCGAGCACGCTCCCATATCAGGCGCCGCCGTTCGACAGGATCCGCGACACGGACTATCAGCCGGCGCTGGAAGAGGGGATGAAGCAGCACCTGACCGAGGTCATGTCCATCGCGAGTCAGTCCGCTGCGCCAACCTTCGACAACACCATCGTCGCCATGGAGCGCTCGGGCCGCCTGCTCAACCGGGTGCAAAAGGTGTTCTCGGCTGTCACTCAGTCCAACACCAACGACGCGCTTCAGCAAGTGCGCAAGGAAGAGGCGCCCAAACTTGCGGCACACAGCGACGCGATCTATCTGAATAGCGAGCTGTACGCGCGCATCAGGAGCATCTACGACAGACGTGAATCACTCGGCCTCAACCCGGAGCAGAAATTCCTGGCCGATCGTTACTATCGTGATTTCGTACATGCCGGCGCTCAACTGTCCGAAGGGGACAAGACGCAACTGCGTGCACTGAACCAGGAAGAGTCCAAGCTCACAACCTCTTTTCAGAACAAGCTGCTCGGCGCCACCAAGACCGGCGCGCTGTCGGTCGACAGCCGCACCGAGCTTGCTGGTCTGAGCGACGGAGAAATCGCGGCCGCAGCCGATGCTGCGAAGCGCCGCAGCCAGGACGGGAAGTGGGTACTCCCGCTGCAGAACACCACGCAGCAACCGGCGCAGGTTTCACTCAGCGACCGTGCCACGAGGGAGCGGCTGTTCGTCGCATCCACCACGCGCGCCGAGCACGGCGATTCCAACGATACGCGTGACCTCGTCGAGCATCTCGCACACCTGCGCGCCCAGAAGGCCAAGCTGCTGGGCTTCCCCACATACGCGGCGTACAAGCTGGACAACCAGATGGCAAAGACGCCGGAGGCAGCAATCAAGCTGCTCACCGACCTTGTGCCCGCAGCAACGGCGAAGGCGCGCGCCGAGTCTGCGAGAATGCAGGCTCTCATCGACCGGCAGAAGGGCGGCTTCATGCTGTCGCCGTGGGACTGGCAGTACTACGCGGAGCAGGTGCGCAAGGCGCAATACGATCTGGACGAGTCGCAGATCAAGCCGTACTTCGAACTTGATCGCGTGCTGCACGATGGCGTTTTCTTCGCCGCGAACAAGCTGTACGGCGTGACGTTCAAGGAGCGCAAGGACATTCCGGTGTATGAGCCCGACGTGCGTGTATTCGAAGTGTTCGACGCGGACAGCAAGCCGCTGGCGCTCTTCTACATCGACTACTTCAAGCGCGACAACAAGAGCGGCGGCGCGTGGATGTCGAGCTTTGTGGACCAGTCTGGTCTGTTCGGAACCAAGCCTGTTGTGTTCAACGTCGCGAACTTCACCAAGCCAGCGGCAGGGCAGCCTGCCCTGCTCAGCTTCGATGACGTGACGACGATGTTCCATGAATTCGGGCACGCCCTGCACGGGATGTTTTCGCAGGTGGAGTACCCCACGCTGGCAGGCACAAATGTGCCGCGCGATTTTGTGGAGTTCCCGTCACAGTTCAACGAGCACTGGGCGCTGGAGCCAACCGTTTTCGCAAACTATGCGCGGAACTACAAGACGGGCGAGCTGATGCCGCAGCCGCTGGTGGACAGGATCAAGAAGTCACGCACCTTTGATCAGGGTTTTGCCACGACCGAGTATCTGGGTGCGGCGCTGCTGGACATGGCATGGCACACGCTCCCGGCCGACGCACCAAAGCAGAACGTCGACGCTTTCGAGACCGAAGCGCTTACGCGCTACCACGTTGACATGCGCAACGTGCCACCGCGTTACCGGACGACGTACTTCTCACACATCTGGAGCGGCGGCTATGCGGCCAGCTACTACGCGTACATGTGGAGCGAAGTGCTGGACGACGACGCGTACGCGTGGTTCACGGAGCACGGCGGAATGACGCGCGCCAACGGCCAGCGCTTCCGCGACATGATCCTGTCGCGTGGCGGCACTGAGGACGCGGGCGCGTTGTATCGCGCGTTCCGCGGGCGCGATCCGATTGTCGAACCGCTGCTGGAGCAGCGCGGGTTGAAGTCGGTAGCGCACTAGCAGCAGTCGGTTGCGGCGGCGTTGTCGCAGCGACGCCGCCACTACTGCTATGGACCGTTCCGTGGCCCCACAGCCACGCGGACACCCGGACGCAATGCTAACCCCGCAACACGCACTGGCGGGATGTTCCTGATGCGCTCCCATCTTTCGCCGGCCGGAAGCAATACCCCCACCAGTCCGCCCGCGACAGTCCCGGCCTCGATACTTAGGGCGGCAATGATCCCGTCGTCCTCGTGGTTACTGCCGGCGGGACGACGACTGTTTGATACCCTCGCGAATATCGCCCCGGCGACCGCTCCGGTGAGCGCACCGAGCCCTGCATGCCCCAGTCGGGAGCCGCGGTTGCCGCGTAGCACCGACGCTTCGGTGATCTCTCCTGGCAAGAAGGTGTGCAAGGGACAGCTGAGCGCTGGTCGCAGAAACTGGCGGTTGACTGCTGCACCGAGTACGACCGTATCGCCGCTGATCTCGGCGACGGACGCGCGGCATACGGTGGTGTGTCCAGCCGCGTCGTAGGCGATCGTGCGAAATCGAATCTTGTTGCCCGCGCGAAGCCCCGATGTTTCGACTTGCTTTGACGGGATTACTGATGGTGCTACAGGCTGCTCCTGAGCGCCGGATGTAGATGCACCAACGAGAGTGAGCAGCGATGCAGCGACCCCGAGCAATACCGGTGTGCGTAGCATGGGGCAGAAGGTAACTCGCGGCTCCGGTATGGGCGAATCCGGTTGATATCGGCAGGCGAGCGCGACGGCAGCCTCCCTATGGGACGGCTATGGGGTAGTTTTCCCTTAGATGCCCTCTACCAAGACTGCCAGATCAGACGCCACTGAGGCGCTGACACTTCCCGTGCTTCCGCTACGGGACGTTGTGTTCTTTCCTTATGTCATCATGCCGCTCATCGTGGGGCGGAGGGGATCGCTCCAGGCGTTGGAGCTGGCGGCCGCCGGGACGGGCGAGATCTTCCTTGCCGCGCAGCATGATCCTGCCGTGGAGGAGACGCGCTCCACGGATCTCTACCGCGTGGGAGTGATCGGCAAGATCCTACAGATCGCGCGCCTCGCCAACGGGACCGTGAAGGTTCTGCTTGAGGGGCGCGACCGCGCGCGCGTTACACGCTTCAAGGGGAAGAAGGGCGATCTCGTCACGGCGACCGTTCGACGCGATCCGCTGCTGCAGGCGCATCCAAACGATCCGCGCATCATCGACGCTGCGAGCAGGCGCGCTATCGCGCAGTTCGAGGAGTACATCGAACTACAGCGGCGGATTCCCGCTGAGGTCGTCCCGCTGGTGCAGGGAGCCGCGAGCGCCGAGCGCCAGGTGTACGGCATTGCGGCCCACGTCCCTGCCTCGCTCGAAATACGCCAGCGCGTGCTGGAATCCGTCACACTGGACGACGCTTTCGCCACACTTACAGTGCTGCTGGGCGGCGAGATTGAAGTCCTCCGGCTCGAGCGCAAACTGGACGATGACACGCGTGGCGCGATGTACCAGACGCAGCGCGAGTACTACCTGCAGGAGCAGCTCAAGCTCATCCACCGCGAGCTGGGCCAGGAAGACGCCGATGATCTCAGCGAGCTTGAGACGCAGCTCCGCGCCAAACAGCTCCCTGAGCCCGTGCGCACGCGCGTTCAGCGTGAGCTGAGGAAGCTGAGGCGCATTCCCGCGGCGTCGCCCGAGCACACTGTGGCGCGCACCTTCCTGGACTGGCTGGTTGCGCTCCCGTGGGATGAACGCACCGACGAAACGCTGGACCTGGTGCACGCGCGTGAAGTGCTCGAAGCGGATCACTACGGGCTGGAAGATGTAAAGGACCGCATTCTCGACTTCATCGCGGTGTTGTCGCTCGTGGGGCGTGTGGAAGGCCCCATCCTCTGCCTCGTGGGACCGCCGGGCGTGGGAAAGACGTCGCTCGGCCGCTCCGTCGCGCGCGCGCTGGGCCGGAAGTTCGTGCGCATGTCGCTGGGCGGGGTGCGTGACGAGGCCGAGATTCGCGGACACCGTCGCACGTATATCGGATCGATGCCGGGGCGGGTGATTCAGGCGATGCGAAAAGCCGAGGTGGTGAATCCGGTGATCCTGCTGGACGAGATCGACAAGCTGGGGATGGATTACAGGGGCGATCCGGCGGCGGCCCTGCTCGAGGTGCTGGATCCGGAGCAGAACCAGGCCTTCAACGATCATTACCTGGAGGTGGATTACGATCTGTCGCAGGTACTGTTCGTGACGACGGCGAATTCGCTGGCGACGATCCCGGAGCCGCTGCGCGATCGTATGGAGATCATCCGCATACCAGGTTATCTGGATCAGGAAAAGATCGCCATCGCGAAGAAGTATCTGCTGCCGCGACAGCTCAAGGACAACGGACTCGATCCCGACGAAGTGACCCTCGCGGACGACGTACTCCCTGCGATCATGCGTGGCTACACACGCGAGGCCGGTGTGCGCGAACTCGAGCGGCAACTCGCGCGCGTCGGTCGCAAGCTCGCGCGGAGGCGGGCCGAGGCATTGGCCGTGAGCAGCGGAGAGGCCGAGGCAAAGCAGGACGCATCGACCGCGTTGGATGCGTCCGTCGATCACCATGTCACCGTGACTGTTGCCGATCTCAAGGCGCTGCTCGGCCGCGCGAAGTATGATACGGACGACTCGTCGCTGGAAGATCGCGTGGGTGTTGCAACGGGGCTGGCATACACCACGGCCGGTGGCGAGACGCTCGACATCGAAGTGAGCGTGGTGCGCGGGCGCGGTAAGGTGTCGCTCACCGGCACGCTGGGCGACGTGATGAAGGAATCTGCGGCCGCGGCGGTGAGCTACGTTCGTGCGCGTGCAGCCGAGCTCGGCATTTCGCCCGACTTCTACCGCACGCGCGACATCCACATCCACATACCGGACGGCGCGACGCCCAAGGATGGGCCGAGCGCGGGGATTGCGATCGCGACGGCGGTAGCCAGCGCACTCACCGGCGTGGCCGTGCGCGGCGATGTCGCGATGACAGGAGAAATCACGCTGCGCGGGCGAGTTCTCCCAATCGGTGGATTGAAGGAAAAATCTGTGGCGGCGCATCGCAACAGGATCGCGGACGTGATCATCCCTTACGCCAACGAACGTGAGGTGGAGGAGATGCCGGAGGAGGTACGCGAGGCAGTGCGTTTTCACCCGGTGCGCTCGATGGATGAGGTACTACGTATAGCGCTGCGCTCCGCGCTGCCGCTTCCACGCACGGAAGCTCCACGCACGGAGCCACCGACCGAGGTAGCACCGCGTGAACCGAAGAAGCGGCGCGCGCCGGCCACTGCTGCGCTGACGGCACATTGAGCGCGGACGACGTGAACGCGGCAGCGAGTGCGCCGGACATGGAGACACGCCCGGGTGATCCACTCGTGATCAGATCGCTCGAGTTCATGGGCGGAATGGCGGGTGTGGATGGATGGCGCCCCGATGCGCTGCTGCCTGAGATTGCGTTCGCCGGACGCTCCAACGTTGGTAAGTCTTCGCTGCTCAACCGATTGGTGCGGCGCAAGGCATTTGCACGCGTGAGCAAGACACCAGGGCGTACGAGGGAGATCAACTTCTTCAACGTGAACGGCACTTTTGTACTCGCCGATCTTCCGGGTTATGGCTACGCCAAGGTTTCCAAGAGCCAGTCGGCGGAGTGGGGCCCGCTGATAGAGTCTTACCTGCGTTCGTCGCCGCAACTGCGCGGAGTTGTGCAGCTGCTCGACGTTCGCCACGATCCTACGGAGGACGACAGCCTGATGGTGGACTTCCTGAGCGATGTGGGTGTTCCAACACTTTTTGTCGCAACGAAGACCGATAAGCTGGCGAAAGGCGTTCTGGCCAGACGACTGCTCGATCTCGCGCTCGCGATGGGAGTGGAGGACGAGCAGGTGGTCGCCTTTAGCGCACAGACGGGTGCGGGACGCGACGAGCTTGCGCATGCCATTGTTGCGCTACTGGAGACCGAGCCGCTGCGACTGACTGGCGACTCGGAAGAACCGGGCGAATCCGAGGATGATGAGTAAGCGACTGGCCGCGGCCGCAGCGGTTGCGGTGGTGACCAGCCTGGGGTGCGCACAGGCCACCACTCCTGGTGGAGAAGCGGTGACCGCAACACCGTCCACCACCCAGGGCGACACGACGGGGCGTGCGCTGGTTCCGCCGGGGTACGGGAGCCTGCGCCAGGACGACTTGTCGCTGCACATCAGCGGCAGTAGCGTGCTCCTTCGCGCGCTGCCGCTGGACGAGTCGCTCATCCGGCTGCTCACGCCCGACTCCTACCGTGCGCTGCACGATCTCAAGGAGAGCAATCGCGCCGCGATCGATGCTACGGCAAGGCGCTACGGTGGGCGAGCGGTGTCGGTCTGGCTGGTCTCTTTCTACGGTGTTGAGCCTGACGCGCGCTTCATGCCAGGCGATGTGATCGCGGCCAGCAGCGGACGCGATTTCCAGCCGTACGACATCATCCCGCTCACCGTGGGCTTCGGCGAGCAGCGGCTCAGGCAGCGTGAAACGCAGAGCGCGTTATACCTGTACGACGGGGACGTGCAGGTGGATCACCCAATAAGGGTAACATATCAGGGCGTCACCGACGACACGTGGGAGCAGACACTGCAGCGAGTCGAGCGTGAGCGCGCCATGGTGCGTGCGCGCGTCGGCAAACCGGATTAGCTTCTTTCACGATGCCAAAACTACCGCTCCGCAACCTTGCAGATTCACCAAGCGAGTCGCTCAAGCGCGATTTTCTGGACGGAATTGAGAGCGCGCTCGCCGACGACGACGCCGATCGGAACGAGATCTGTCGCCGTACCCTGTGCGCCCTGCTGTACCCGCAGTACGCAGATAGCTGGGACACCGCGATCAACGATGCGTCACTCGCGGCGGCTACCCGTCTCGCGCTCATGGCGATGGACCCGCGCAACATCACGCTCGAGCCGGAATACTACGCCGAGTGCGACGACGCGCGGTTCGGTCGCACCAAGCCGCTGCTATGGCTCTGGTACTCATTCGATCGCACGCCACTCGGCGGCCAGAACGTGGATCTGGGCGTTCGACTGAGGCGCTTGCTTGCACAGCGCATCTTCCGCAAGTGCGGTGAAAACTTCAAGGCGTTCCAGTTCACCGAGTTCTCGTTCGGATACAACATGGAAGTGGGTGACAACGTCGTGGTACACCGGCATGTGATGCTGGATGACCGCGGCGGGATCGTGCTCGGCAACCGCGTATCCATCAGCGACTACGCCAATATTTACAGTCACACGCACAGCATCGTGGATCAGAAGGACGTCACCGACGCCGTCACTCGCATCGATGACGACGTGCGGATCACATACCATGCAACGGTGTTGGCCGGCGTGCACGTGGGCGAGAACGCGATGGTCGGCGCGGGCGCGATCGCGACCAAGGACGTATTGTCGTACCATGTCAACGTTGGCATTCCGGCAAAGAGCATTCGGGTGAAGCCGAGTGCACCGCCGGAGCTCATGCACCTTACAACTGTAAAGCCACCCAAACGATGATGAACGCCAGTCGGTTTGCGCTTGCCCAGACGTTCGATGAGTTCGTCGAATCCGCTACGGAATATCAGGAGCTGTGGCGCATGGGCGCGAAGCGATCCGAGGTTCCGGCCGGTGTTGTCGCCGACCTGATCAAACTCGCTCAGCCGCTTCATCTCGTGGTGCTGAACGAGGATTGGTGCCTGGACGCGGTGAGTACGGTGCCGCCCGTGGTGAAACTCGCCGAGGTGGTGCCGGAGCTGGACGTGCGGATTCTCGGACGAGACGCCAACCTCGATTTGATGGACGCACATCTCACCGGTAAGGGGAGATCCATCCCCGTTGTGATCGTGTACGACGACGAGTGGAACGAACTGGGTTGGTGGGGTCCGCGCCCGACGCCTCTGCAAAATTGGGTGAATTCGGTGGGCGCCACGCTACCGAAGGAAGAGAAGTACCACTACGTGCGGACCTGGTACGCGCGCGACAAGGGCGAGACGACCATGCGTGAACTCGCCGACATGATTCTCGACTGTGCGGACCCTGGCGCAGCAGAGGGATGACGTAAGCAGAGGCAAGCTTCGTCGAAACGCCTCCGGTGAGCGCTACGTTGCTCATCGGAGGCGTTTCCACATGCACTCGCTACGCAACATTACAGCGCGACCAGCAACGGACGATTGGCTACTGCCGCTGCTTCGAGAGATGGCGTCCGAGTCCGCCGTGCATTCACTTGCACAGGGTATGGGAAGCTACTGGAGCAAGGCAGTTGCGGCAGGACTGACGACCGACGAAGGAATCGTCGCCGCGCTCGCCGCACGAGCCCGCATTCACGTGGCCTCGACGCTCGCCAGCACCGATCAGGCGTGTGCGCGGGTACCTGAGCGCATAGCGCGTAGGTACGGGGTGCTCCCGCTCAGTGTCTCCGAAACCACGCTCGACGTGGCCACGGGAAACCCGTACGATCTGGATTGCGAGCAGACACTCGCATTCGTCGCGGGGCGCAAGGTTCGGATGTCGCTTGCTTCACCGATGCGGATCGCCGAACGGCTGGACGAGGTGTACCGGCCGACAAACGTGATCGAGCGGCTGCTGGCATCCACCGCCTACGCGGGTTCCGTGCGAGTGGAAGAGATGTCAGTGGAAGAAAGCGCCGTGAACGAGCGCGATCTAGCCGACAGTGCGCGCGACCGCCCTATCATCAAGTTGGTAGATCACATCGTTGGCGAAGGTGTCGCGCTCGGCGCGAGCGACATTCACCTGGAATCCGAGGAAGGACTCATTGCGGTGAGGTATCGCATTGACGGCGTGTTGCGGAAAGCGCTAGTGTTGCCCAAAACCGCGGGGCTGCCGCTGGTCTCGCGCGTCAAGATCATGGCACGCATGGATATCGCCGACAGATTGAGACCGCAGGGTGGGCGGGCTGTAGTGACGGTGGACGGTGTGAGAATTGACCTACGCGTCTCAACACTACCGGCGGCGAACGGTGAGAAGGTGGTGATCCGAATTCTGGATTCGCGCGGCAGCGTGCGCTCGCTGGACGCGCTGGGAATGGACGAGGTCGACGCTGCCCAGTTGCACCGGTTGCTGGAGATCCGCGAAGGGCTGCTGCTGGTGACTGGTCCCACGGGGTCGGGGAAAACGACAACACTATACGCAGCGTTGCAGCGACTGTTGGATCGCGGCCTCAATATCATCACCGTCGAAGATCCGGTGGAGTACAGGATCGCGGGAATCGTTCAGGTTCAGGTGAATGAAAAGGCTGGGCTGACCTTTGCTGCCGCGCTGAGATCCATCCTGCGGCAGGATCCCGACGTGATCCTAGTCGGCGAGATCCGGGACCGCGAGACCGCGGCGATTGCGATACAGGCCGCGCTCACCGGGCACCTGGTCTTCGCGACGCTGCACACCATAGACGCGGCCAGCTCGATTGCCCGAATGCACGACCTGGGCGTCGAGCCTGTAAAGGTGGCGTCCGCCCTCAAAGGAGTGATCGCTCAACGCCTGCTGAGGCGAACGTGTGGAGAGTGCGCCGCAACTTCTGACGATCCCGTCCCCGCCCTTCTCTGGAGCGCTATTCCGAGCGGCGCACGGCTGCTAAAAGGAAAGGGATGCGCCTCGTGCGCAGGAAGCGGATACAAGGGACGCATAGCCGTGATCGAACTCCTGACACTCACACCCACACTGACCAGACTAGTTGCGGCCGCCGAGCCTGTGGGCAAGCTGTGCGAAGCCGCACGAGAGAGCGGCTCCCGCTCGCTGTGGGGGAGTGGTATAGCCCGCGTATTGAGCGGCGATACTACCGCTGAGGAGATCGCGCGAGTACTCGATCCGGATCATATGGGGCATGACTCCGTGAGTGGTGATCAATGTGGTGATCGGTGCGGCGAGTTTGGGATCCAGGGCTGCGCATGGAGTGACGATGCATATTTCAGCGATGATGAAGACGATGAGCGTCGCTCGAAACTCGGCGCGTCTACCCCGTTTCTGCGCCAGCCGATGACGACCGTGAAGGTGGGGGTGGTCGACGTGTATGTCGTTGACCCGCACACCAAACCCTGGAAAGCGCTCGCGCTGCAGCGCAGTAATCACACCCGCTGTCCCGGCTCATGGGAAGCGGTGCACGGGCACATCGAGGAAGGTGAAGCGCCAGAAGCAGCCGCTGTCCGCGAACTCGGCGAGGAAACGGGGCTCAATATTGAGCGGCTGTACAACGTAACTGTGCACGCTTTTTATCTGCATCAGATTGCGACCGTTGAGCTCGCGGTCGTCTTCTGCGCTTTCGTCGATAGCTCCGTGTCAGTGAAGCTGGGGCAGGAGCATCAGGCATACGAGTGGCTGCCGCTGAACCAGGCCGCAGATCGGTACATCTGGCCACGCGGCGCGCAAGCACTGCACGAGATCACGAAACTGCTCGGCCGAGGTGATGCAGGTGCCGCGGAAGATGTGCTGCGGGTGAAATAGCGGCAGCAGCGATGCCGAGTTGCGGCGTCGCTCGTCGCGGATGTAGCGAGCCACCAGCCCGTAAACGGGGCGCCAGCCATCGAGCCGCGTCATCACCAGACCCTCATCGAAGGTAAACCCGTCCCGCCGGAACGCTCGCGGTTTGCCAGCCGCTGAATCGAGCGCCTTCAGCACCCTACGCGGAAGGCGAAGACCTGAAGCCGGACACCCGTCGCCAGGCCACCGAAGCCAGTGCCGGTGACAATCGGCCATTTGTCCATGTGATGTCAAGCTATTTGCAGTGAGATCACGCGGTAGTATGTTAGACAACCCATGGACGAACGAGAAACCGCTAGTCTGCCGCCAGCTGCCGCCTGCTTCCGTCCAGCGCGGCTGGCCATCTCCTCTAGTGGATAACGAGTCGATGAACGAATTGGCCGAGAGCCGGTGAGCCATAACACGCAACGCCCCACCTGGCCCGACAGGGCGATTTTGGGCGCCCTGGTCGTCTTCACGCTCCTCGCGGTCGCGGGATACGCGAGCTTCGGCCGGCATCCGGCGCTGGTTGCGCGCGTGCCCGGCGCAGTGGCGCCCTACGGCCTCGCGATGCGAGTTTTCCCGCTCGGACACGTGTGGCTGGCCTTCGGGGTGATCGCCCTATATCTCACACGTCATACGGACGCTCGATGGCTCCCCGCCTTTGGGCTGCTCTACGTGTTGAGTCTCGCGAGTGAGCTGCTCGGCACCGGGTACGGAATACCATTCGGTGTCTATCACTACAGCGCGCTGCTCGGACCCGAGTGGATGAACCGGGTTCCGGTGTTAATTCCGCTCAGTTGGTTCTCCGTGGCGGTGGCGTCTTACGGCATTGCGACGCTAGGCCGCTCAGCGGGTCAGTCACGCACGCGGATGCGCGTGGGCTTCGCCTCGCTCCTGTTGTTGTGCTGGGATCTTAGTCTCGATCCAGCGATGAGCCACGCCACCATGTTCTGGGTGTGGGGAGCGCAGGGTCCATACTACGGCATGCCGTGGTCGAATCTCGCCGGGTGGTACATCACCGGAGTTGTGCTGGCTACCACGCTCGCGCTCGTTGGCGCTGACACATGGATGCTCTCGCTGTCACCACGATGGCTCAGGGGCTTTTACGGCGCGAATCTGCTGCTAGCGCTCGGAATGGATATCGCCGCGAACTTGTGGCTTGCGGTGGTCGTTACGGCAGTTGCACTCAGTGTGACGTTGATCGCACTGACGAGGGTCGATCAGCGGTTTACCCCGGGTGAGCGCGCGTCACGGCCCAGGCCACGGTTGACGTCCATCTGATGCGGTGCGACACGCTTGACACCGCTGCGTTGATCGCGCAGACTCAGCTCGCCGCGGCGTACGGGCGCTTGTTGCCGAACGAGTCGCTCGAGTTGAAGTTCAGCGGTCAACTACTGAGGCCAGTGTTGTCGCTCGTCGGAGCCAGCGACGCAGTTCGCGCGGACCAGCGATTCTGGTACGCGGCCCTTGCAGTGCAGCTCGCGCACGAGGCGTCGCTGGTGCATGATGACGTGGTCGACAACGCATCTGTGCGCCGAGCACGACCGACGGTTTTTGCCGAGAAAGGAGTCGCTGCCGCCGTCCTGGAGGGTGACATGCTACTCACCGCGGCGTATCTCGCGGCGGCAAAGACGGACAGCGCGATGTTCATGGCACGTTTCGCTGGTTCGGTTGCACGAACTGTCGCCGCCGAACGCCTACAAGGCCGCCAGCTTGGGTCGCGTGTTGATTCCGGGACGTACGACGCGATAGCAGCCGGTAAGGCGGGCGAGCTGATGGGCTGTGCACTTGCCGCGGCCGCAACAATCTCGGGGTGCGACGCCGATGCGCACGAAGAGATCGGGCGCGAGATCGGGCTGTTGTACCAGATGATGGATGACCTGTTTGATTACTGCCCCGCCGCGAACACCGGCAAGCCGGCGCTCAGCGATTACAGTCAGGGTCGCTGGACGTGGATCCTTGATGAGGTCCCTGGCGCGCAACTCGGACTCGAACTCGACGACGTACTCGCGGCCGTGCACATGAGCCGTAGTCCGACCGACTCGTCGAGTGCCCTCACTCGATCCGCTGGCAAACTATGCGCGCGCATCACGTCCGTCGCGAGCCGGAGCGCGGCGATGTTTCCTGGCGACGTTCTGCTACCGGCGATGCTGGACGGATGGGTCGCGATGATTGCAGAATCGCGGACGCATGGCCTTGCGGTTGCGGTTACCAATGTCTGACTCGACGGTGATGCACACGCAGGAGAACGTCGTACTAGTGGATGAGAACAACGTGGCGATCGGGACTGCAGAAAAGCTCGATGCGCATTTAGCCGGATCGCTGCATCGCGCGTTCTCCGTGGTTGTGGTCAGCTCGCAAGGCGACTTACTGCTGCAGCAGCGAGCCGGAGCCAAGTATCATTCTGGCGGCCTGTGGTCCAACACCTGTTGCGGCCATCCGCGTCCGGGTGAGGATACGATCTCAGCCGCCCAACGCAGGTTGCGTGAAGAAATGGGCATATCGTGCACGCTCGCCTTCTGCGCCGCCTTCGTATATCGCGCAGAAGTGGATGAGTCGCTTATCGAACACGAGTACGATCAGGTATTACTGGGAGTATATGATGGCGAGCCACTGCCTGATCCTAGCGAAGTCATGGCGTGGCGTTGGAGCGATGCGCATTCCGTCGCAGTGGGAATTGCATCGCAACCGGAACGTTACACCGCATGGCTTCCGCTGGTGCTCGCACATGCGCTGGGACGTACGTTTCAGTTGGATTGACCGCAGGCGAAGTATTGCTCAAGGCCCGAAGTATCCGCGTTCGCGGCACTGACTGATTGATTTGGTCAATGATGGAGAACTGCATGTCCAGACGCCTAGCCCTTGCGATGATTGCGCTGCTTGGCCCCAGCAACGTGCTACATGCACAACAGCTCACTGGTCGAGACCAATGGGCCGACTCCGCGCGGGTAAGGATAGATGCAGCGACTCAACACAACGACGTTGCGGCACTGGAGACCACACGCGTGATGCTTGACCGTGCGCTCGCAGTTTTCCCGCGCGATCCGCTGCTGCTCCACTATCTCGGATATTCGCTCTTCCGCGAGGCAATTCTCTCCATCCGCGACCCCGCGGCCAAGAATGAGGTGGGGGATCTGCTTCAAGCTGCGCAGGATGCGTTGGAACAATCCGCCGACAAGCTGAAGCTGCCGGAGACATACGCACTGGAGTCAGCAGTCTATGGACAGAAGATCGGACTGAGACCCAACCCGCTCACTATCATGCGATTGGGGCCCAGGACAAACACGGCGATGGCCGAGGCAATCGCATCGGGGCCGCGCAATCCGCGTGTCTGGTTACTACGTGGAATCGGTGCGATGTTCAGGCCGAGAATGTGGGGTGGCGGAACAGACAAGGCGGAAAGTTATCTCATGCAGGCAGTCAGTCTGTACGATACCGATTACCCGACACCGCCACTCCCCGCCTGGGGCCATGCCGAAGCGTACATCTGGCTCGGGCAGGCGTATACCAAGGACGGGAAGCGCGCCGCCGCGCGCGATGCGTTTCAGAAAGCCATCACACTAGAGCCGGATAACCAGTGGGCACGACAGCTCCTGGCGTCTACCTACTCGACGGCTCAGGGGAGTCGGGAGACGGATATCACAAAGAGTGATTTGCCAATGTGAGTCATCTCGCGCCCGCGTACGTGCTATACCAGACCGTGCGATGCGGCAAGATGAAGACATCAGGCGCCGTTCAGAGCAAGACGGTAATAGTACACGTCACCCGGGGAGCCATGCGTGAATCCCGTCACGCGGTACCCACGACCAAAATAATGAGTGAAGGCACGGCGCGTAGTTGCGCGCCATTCGATTGCGGTTTCAACATCGTCGCCGATCACCTGCTGTACGTCAGCCGGGATCTCCACGCGCACCACTGCAGTGTCAGGAAACCCACGTGCCGCATTCACTATCGGCGGCGGCCCGCCGCTGTCGCTCGTATCGGCTGCCGGAACTAACGGCGCGCGACCTGCGCCAGCACCTGACGCCAGTTCCCATGCCACAACGAAGCGGTCCGTCCCGAGGCTGCCATGGAGCGCGCTCTGCGTGTTCGCGCCGTACATGTCTACCACGTATTCAACCGGCCTCGCGCCGAGCTTCACGATATTGAGGTAAGCGTTCTTCGCCACTAGTGGGTCGTACGTCCAGAACATAGTTCTGATCCCGAGTGGTAGCAGGAGCTCGCGTTGGTACAGCTTGAGATTGCGTCCAATCCCCTTGTCACGCGCGTCAGGGTGCACGGCGAGCAGGTCAGACCAGTGAACCAGGGATCCTTCCTGCGTTCCGGTCATTCCGAAGACGAAGCCCATCAGCCGTCCGGCCGCATCGAACGCGCCTGCCGTGACTCCCCCTATCCGCTGCGCGACTCTGAGGATGGTGGTGGGAACAACCTCCGTAAATGTCTCACCCCATATCTCGTGCTGCATGCGTACGCACGCGTCGTACTCCTCCGTCGCGGTAATGCGGCGGAAAATGAGGTCGTTGGCTACCATCGCGGCGACTGCAACGGCTTGCGGCGTGGTGACGTGATCACATGACGAGACGGGGAACGGCGCCACGCTTCGATGACGGCATGTTGTGCGTTTCCCAAATTGACGTGTCCAGGACCAATTGCCCGATGCAGTGGAAGCAGAGATAACGTCGAGGCTGCACCACTTCGAGCAGAGCAATTCGGAGCGGGCGGCTCCCGGTCGCAGCCGATGGGCTGCGACCGGAAGAACCACCTTTAGGTCACATTGGGATTATTAAAGCGCTCAATATCCGGAAGCGGCAGGCAGGTCGTGTTGCCATATGTGCCACCCTTGTTCGGGTAAGGCGTCCCAACCGGTGGGTTGAATGGTATTTTGAAACGCTGGATGTCGTAGTTGCGGAAGCCTTCCACAAACAGCGTCCTCTGCCGTTCGTCAATGATCAGCTGCTGGATCGACGCGGCATCGGTTGCTCCGGTGTAATGGGGCAAGCTGTACTGATCTCGGAGCGCGTTGATAATGCTAACGGCGGCAGCACCGCCCCGCGTCTCCGCGAGTATGAGCTGTGCTTCCTCGTACCGTGCGACCGGAATCGGGGTCGCGTCCGACGCGTACTTCGTGGGCGACCAGATAGTCGACTTTGCGTCCGCGGCGCGGGTAGTCATCTTCGCAGCGGCTGCACGAGGATCCGGGACGCCTCCGGTGGTGAGTGCGCGATCACCCGACTCGACCGTGTAGAAACCGAATTGTGTGGTGGCCGCGTAGACACGGTTGTAACGACGGTTGTCGTCCGACCCAGCGCTCGCGCTGAAGACAAAGCCTTTTGGTACCAGCTGAGCGTCGGCAGCGGCTCCTTGTAAATTTCCCTGAAACAACCGTACGCGTGCCCGGCCAACGAGTGCTGCGTTGACCACGGCAGGTGTTCCCGCTTTGGTACCCTGGTCGATCGCTATGGTGAACCGCTTCTCGGCTTCCGCGAACATGGCCGGCTGGTCTATTGGTTTGCCAACGTCGAAGGCCGCCTGGCACATGGACATTCCCATCAGCGCGTAATCAAACCCGGCGTACAGCGCTGCCTGGGCAACCAGCGCGCTGCGGCCTGGCACCTGTTCATCGGTCCACCCTTGAAGCTTCGTCAGCGCGTTGTCCGCGGACCATCTTGCCGTCGAGAGCGGAAGGTAGATGCCAGGCGTTTGATTGTTCGTACAGGTACTCGTGCCATAAGAACCCCCCGGCTGGGTATTGGCATCGCGCCGGTCGTACGGCCACGCGGCGGCACCGAGCTGGGCGTCGCCCAGTTCGTCAGAGATAATTCCCTCGACGAGCACGTACGATCCGACTGCGCACTCGAAGTCGCCGGCCGTGCTGTTCACCATCAGTGCCGCCTGCGCCGGGTTGTCCAGCGTCGTTGCGGGCACTCGATCGGGCGCTTTCACATTCAGGAGATCCTGCGTGTTGCAGGCTGCCAGTATCACAATCGGGAATGCTGCGGCAGCCATCCAGTGGCCACCTGCGTGGAACGTGTTCCTGCCCATCTGCTTTCGATTCATTGTCGAGATCCTCAGTAGGTCAGGTGTACGGTGAGCACGAACGATGTGAGCTGTGGCAGCTCGGCCTGATCGGTGCCGTATCCGTTATTGGAAAGGAAGTAGCTCTCCGGATCCAGTCCCGTGTAGTTTGTCCATGTGTGAAGGTTACGTCCGGCAATGCTGAGCGACGCGGAACCCGCACCGACAAGACGCGTGAACGACGGGGCTGCGTCATACGTCAGGGAAACCTCGCGCAGCTTCGCGAAGCTCGCATCCCTGATCACAAAGTCCACCAGCGTGCCGTTGGTCTGCAGCTGTGCGATCAGCTTCGGGTCGTAATTCTGCGGCTGGATGTTTTCCAGGCAGGTGCGGAAGATCTGGCAACGAATGCGCAGGTTATTATCGAACCTGTTGAAGCCGCGTTTGAAGTCGACCATGCCGGAGAGGCGGAAGCGTCCAAGGAAACGGATGTCGGAGCCGACTGATCCTTCCAGCGGAGGTATCTCGCGGCCGAGATAGACGCGCGGTGCGATCACCTTGCCGCTCGCGTCGAAGCACGGGATGGAGCCGCCCTTCCCATCGTCGCACATGGGGTTAATCGCCCGATTTGTGGCCGGATCAAACTGCGCGCTCACTACCCGCTCGCGGAAAAATGAAAATGGGGCGTAACCAATCCGTTGCTGCGTGCTTCCGGACACGATGGTTGTGTCCGTGCCACTCAGCTTCTGTACCACCCCCGTATTGTGGGAAATGTTCAGGTTCGCGCTCCAGCCGTAGTTCTTAGCGGAGATGATTTCCGCCTTGAAGAGTGCCTCAACGCCTTGATTGAGAATCTGGCCGGCGTTCACATACTGACTGTTCGCACCGAAGCCAGATGATGGCGGTACACCCCGGAGCAGAATGGCGTTCTTGGTGAGCTTATGGTAGTAGGTGAAATCGAGTCCCAGCCGATCCTTCAGGAAAGCGGCATCGAAGCCCGCTTCCGTCTCAATACCACGCTCAGGAGCGAGGCTCGGGTTGCCTATGGTTCCTGGCGTGAGCGCCGGAGTGCTGTTTGGGCCAGGGACGGGGTTGTACGTGCGCAACGCCGTGAAAATATCGGGCTGCTGTCCGGACTGGCCGTACGCCAAGCGCAACTTGAACGTATTGATGAAATCCGGAGTGTGCGCTTTGAAGAACGGTTCCTCGTTCAAGACCCAGGACAGGCTGGCCTTGGGGTAGGTGACCCACTTGACGTCCTTACCGAACGAGCTGTTGTTGTCCACACGCACGGCGCCAGTGAGGAACAGACGGTCCCGCCAGCCGAACTGCTGCTGTAAGTAGTACCCGAGCGTGTTGTTATCAAGAAAGTCATCCGACGTCGTCGGTTTGGTTGCCGCGGATGAAATCGTCTCCAGTCCCGGCGCTGGGAAGAAATCACCTTCGGCCGTGATCGATGAGATGTGCTTGGTGTAGTACTGCGCGCCTATCGATGTCGACGAATTGAGGCTCGACGTCAGATCGAAGTGTGCCGTTCCCGTGTAGTCGTACGTGTTGTATACGACCTCGCGCCGGTTCTGGTATTTGTAACCGGAGGCTTGCTGGCCCCAGAAATAGCGAAGCGTGTCGTTGGTGAGATAGGGAAGGAGCTCCTGGTTCTTCTCCTGCGTGAAGTCCGTCCCAGCCACCAGCCGGTGCGTCATCCACGAGAGCGGCTTAAAGTTCAGCGTCGCGCTTCCGGTGAAGCGATTGATGTTCTGCCAGTCCTGCATCGCGCGGTCGGATTCCGGCGGCGAGCTCTGGAAACCGCGACCCCAACCGCAACCAACGTCTGCGTTGGGCGGACAGTTGCTGGCGAGGTTTGCAGGATTTGAGAAGAAGGAGCCCCACGTTGCGCCGCCACACCCGGCCTCGCAGCTCAGGTTTGTAACTCCGGCGATGTAGCCGAGATTAGCTGCAATGTCGAATTTGGGGCCGGGCGTTATCTGCAGATTCGTGCGCCCGCTGAACTGACGGTGTGCGTTGGTGGGATCAGCGCCATCCTCGCCGATCAGGCCGCCGGACGCGTAGTAGCGTAGTGTCCCTGCCCCACCGCTCATGTCGGCGGAGTAGTCCCCGATCTTGCCAGTGCGGTACACCGGCGTTCCGCGCGCGTTCTCCGTCGCGATAACGTTTACCGATTGGATAGTGCCCGTGGGGTCGAGCCAGTAATTGGTCGGAGTGCGCCCGAGGGCATTCTGGAAAAAGTTGCCGCCTTGTTTGGTTGTGAAGGTGTACCGGGTCCCGGTCGATGATCCCTTTTTCGTGATGATATTGATCACGCCGTTCGACGCCTCCGTCCCGTAGAGTGTCGCCGCCGCGGGACCCTTGAGTATCTCGATACTCTCGATCTCCTCGGGGTCGAAGTCATTGAGGCGCGAGACGACGCCCGAGCCGAACGCCTGAACCGCGAGTCCGCTCCCCGTTTCGTTGTCAACGCGAACGCCATCCACGTAGATCAGCGGGTCACCGCTGAGAGAGAACGAGGACGCTCCACGAATCCTGATCCTGGAACCACTTCCGACCTGCCCCGTCCCCGGCAGCACGGTCACCCCAGGTGCTCGACCGTTGATGAGCGCCTGCACACTCGGCACCGGAGCGGTAGCCACGACGTCGGCGGCGTTGATTCTCGCGACCGAATTACCAAGTGCACGCGCTTGCTGCCCACCAACTGTTCCGGTCACTACCACCTGGTTTAGTTCTACGAGCCGCTCCCCGAGCGCGAACTCCACGTTGGTCGTCCCAAGGCGCGCCGTCTGCACAGCCGCGCGATAGCCGAGCAATCGGGCGTTGAGCGTCACCTGTGAACCGGCGGTTCCTGAGACACCAATGATTCGGAAGCGACCGGATGCGTCGGTCACCGCACCTTTCCCCGTCTGGCCGGGGACAGTGACCTGTACGCCCGGGAGTGGACGCTGGGACGCCTGTGCCACAACCGTGCCGGCTATGACACCCTCCTGGGCACCAGCTGACGAAACAATTACCATCGCACTCGCCAACATCGTGAGCGCGGACCGGACGAGAGCTGACCGCGGGAGCGGCCGTCTGATGAGCCGACGGCCGCCAAGGGCGCGTTCGGTGCACGACATTGTGTCTGCCATTGCATACCTCCACTGGATACAAAAGTGTATGGTGTTCCTGCCGCACACTGTTATACTGTGGAGTTGTTAAGTCCGCAAGAGCTGGTATGAGGGCACGATGGCCGATCGCCGCCATTCCGTGTTCTGACGCCTGCGGGGCGCATTCCACTGAGCTGCCACGGCACCAGGATCATTACCATGCACCGAACACTCGAGCGAGTCCTCGGCCTTCGCGAACTAATTCTCATCGTGATCGGAACCGTCATAGGCTCTGGGATTTTCATCGTCCCCGCGACCGTGCTCCAGCAGACGGGCGGTGACATCGGTCCGGCGCTCCTGGTATGGCTCATTGCTGGGATCCTGTCGCTCCTCGGTGCGCTCACGTACGGTGAGCTTGGCGCGATGGACCCGGAAGCCGGCGGACTCTACGTCTACATCCGTGACGCGTTCGGCCCGCTCCCAGCCTTTCTATACGGCTGGACACTTTTCTTCGTCATCAGCTCCGGCTCGGTTGCGACGCTTGCCGTCGCATCGACAGGATACCTGAGCCAGCTCATCCCACTCACGCCTCTTGAGTCAAAGCTTGCGGCGCTAGCGATTGTGGCGATCATCGCCACCGTTAATGTGCGAGGTACCAGCAGGAGCGCCACGATGCAGGATTGGTCGACGCTCATAAAGACGGCCGCGATAATCGCACTATCACTGGTGATGCTCGTTGTGGGACGCGGGCTCTCACAGCTCGGTGGGCACGTATGGCCAGAGGCCGTACAGCCATCGCTCCTCTCCGGCACCGGGCTGGCGATGGTAGGCGTGCTGTGGGCGTATGAAGGATGGCAGTACGTCACCTTCTCGGCCGGCGAAACGCGTGATCCACAGCGCACGTTCCCACGTGGAATTATCATCGGCACGGCCGTCCTCATCGCGATATACATGCTGGCGAACGTTGCCTATATCGCCGCGCTCGGCCCCGCTGCCGCGGCGCATTCACCGCGCATCGCCTCTGATGCGGTTGGCGTGACGCTTGGTCCAGCGGCCGCGAAGCTCATCGCGGCTACGATAGTGCTATCGATGTTCAGCGCCGCGAACGGTCTCACCCTCACAGCTCCGCGTGTCTACTACGCGATGGCGCGTGACGGGGTGTTCTTCCACCGTCTTGCAGCGATCCACCCGCGATTCGGAACTCCGGCATTTGCCGTAATAGCGAGCTCTGCATGGGCCATGCTGCTTGCGGTTACTGGCACCTTTACCAAGCTGCTCACTTACGTCGTCTTCACCGGTTGGATCTTCTACGCCCTTGGTGCGCTCAGCATTTTTAGCTACAGACGCAGGCTTCCCGACGCGCCGCGTCCGTTCCGCGTACCAGGTTATCCGGTGACCCCGATCCTCTTCGTGCTCGCGTCGGCGGCGATAGTGATCAACACACTTGTCACACAGCCCGGCATAGCGCTGCGCGGTCTGGTGGTCGTCGCGATAGGAGTTCCAGCTTTCTATCTCTGGCAAGCGCAGCGTCGCCGCCGCACCGCAGCGGAATGAAATCTCTGCCGCGCGATCCACCGCGGCGAAAACACATCACCAATACGGGAGATCCCCCTTGAGGGTTACACGCTCGATCCACACGGCTGTTGCATTTCTCGCTCTAGCGACCACTTGGCTCGTAACGCCGAACGTGTCAGCAGCGCAACAGGAGCCACAACCCGGCTTCGACGCGTACGTGGAGCACGCGATGCGCGACTGGCGGGTGCCGGGGCTTGCGATAGCGATCGTCAGGCACGACTCGGTGATCTTCGCAAGGGGATACGGCGTGCGAGAAGTTGGGAAACCCGCACGCGTGAATGCCAACACAGTATTTGCCATCGCGTCCACGACGAAGGCGTTCACCTCCGCGTCGCTCGGCATGCTGGTGGATGAAGGGAAGCTCAGCTGGGACGACACTGTCCGGAAGTGGCTACCGTACTTCCAGCTCAAGGATCCGTACGTGACGGAGTCGTTCGCGGTGCGCGACCTACTGACCCACCGCTCCGGCCTCGAGCGCGGCGACTTCCTGTGGGCGGCCACCAATTATGACCGGGAGCAGGTGGTGCGGCATCTCCGCTACCTGGACATGGAGCACCCGTTTCGCACCACCTATGGCTACAGCAACAACATGTTCATCACCGCCGGAACGGTGCTCGCGGCCATCACCGGCAAACCGTGGGACGACTTCGTCAAGCAGCGAATCTTCACCCCGCTTGGGATGCGCCGCAGCAACACCAGCGTGCGCGACCTTGTGGGAATGGACAACGTCGCGCAGCCACACGAGGAGATGGGCGGGAAGCTCCAGGTGGTTCCCTATTGGAACCTCGACAACGAAGGACCTGGCGGCTCCATCAACTCGAGCGTGAGTGACATGGCGCAGTGGCTGCGCTTGCAATTGGCCGGGGGCACATACAACGGCCACCGGCTGATATCGCAGAAGGCGCTGAATGAGACCCACACGCCCTGGACGGTGATACGGCTCACCCCGCGTGACTACAAGCAGCTTCCGAATCCGCACTTCAACAACTACGCCATGGGCTGGGAGGTGCGGGATTATCGCGGCCGAACACTGGTGCACCACAGCGGCGCAATAGATGGCATGCGCTCCCGCGTCGCGATGGTCCCGGAAGAGCATATCGGCCTTGTAATACTGAGCAACCGCGGACAGGGCAACCTGCTCTACGACGCTCTACGCAATCGCGTACT
>JBPCQO010000070.1:0-17768 GCA_050998035.1 Gemmatimonadaceae bacterium
GTGTCATCTTCGTCGCCGAATCGGCCGCCATCGCCAGCGTGCGGATTGAGCGCACATAACGCAATGCGCGGCGAGTCTATGCCGAACCATTGCTGCAGACCGTGACGGGTTACTTCCGCGGCCTGGATGATCGCGTCACGCGTTAGCGCAGTGGGAACGTCGCGCAGCGCGAGGTGCGTTGTCGCGAGCACAACGCGGAGCCGTTCGGATGCGAGCATCATCGCAACACGCGACCCGGTAAGCTCGGCCAGCATCTCCGTGTGACCCGGGTAGTCATAGCCGCCCTGGAGCAGCGCCGACTTGTCGATGGGAGCCGTAACGATGCCATCAACCTGACCAGAGCTGGCCAGCTCGACCGCGCGGACGATGGCGTCGCCGCTCAACTTACCCGCGGCGGGCTTGCTGTCATGTGCGGCCCAATGGCCGATGGATATGTCGACCGGTATCCCAGCTCCGTCGGGACCGACGATCAGAAGATCGCACTCCTCGCGCAAGTCACTGTTGGCGAGCGCGACCGCGATTATCTCCGGCCCGATGCCGCGTGGGTCGCCAACCGTTACCGCGAGGCGCGGCCGGCGGGCGTCACTACGCGACACGGTTGTACGGGCGACCGGCGGTCGCCTTACAGGCGCATTGAGACGTAGGTCTCTTTTCGGAGCGCATCCAGTATCTGCCGCGTCTGCTTTTCAGCGGCGAGCTGCGCGCGGATGTTGTCGCGAACTTCAGCGAGGGAGTATTCGCCCGGCTCCGTACGCGAAACCACCTGCACCACGGCGTACTTGGTGCTCCCCGTCTGCGTGGCAAGCGCGAACGGGTCGGCGATCGCCTTCGCCTGAACGCCGGTGAGCGCGGTGCGATACGACGCTGGCAGCGAATCCACAGGATACGGCTGCAACACTCCCTTCTCCTCGGCCGGATCGTGGTACTGGGCGACGAGCGAGTCGAAGCTCGCACCCTTGCGCCACTTCTCAGCGACCGTATCAGCGCGGAGCAACGCGACGTGTACGTCGGCAGAGTCGATGACCGGAGCGATCAGAATGTGGCTCGCCTTCACCTCGGCCGGCTGCACGCGATCCACACGGATGATGTGATAGCCGAAGGACGTCTTGATCACCGGGCTCAACTCGCCCGGGCGGAGCGCGAACATCATTGCCTCGAACTCCGGGACAAGGCCCGAGCCACGGCGGTTCCAGCCGAGATCGCCACCGACGTTCTTGGTGCCGGGATCCATCGATTCGCGCTTGGCCATCTCCTCGAAGTTCGCGCCCTTCTTCAGCGCGACGAGCAGTGACTCGGCCTTCACACGCGCGCGCAGATCGGCAGCGGCGGACGGGCGAGGAGCGACGACGATCTGGCGGAATGCAATGGTCGCTGGACGCTTCTGCAACTCGCCACGCGCTCGCTCGAACGCGGCGTTCACCTCAGCCTCAGTGACGCTGGCCGGCTTCGCGCGCTTTCTCAGCTCGGCGAATGCACGACTCTGCAGCTCGCGGCGACGGAACTGGTCGAACAGTGAGCGACGGTACTCTTCCGCGCTGCCGAAACCAGAGTTCTTGAGCTCCGCCTTGTAGTCCGCGTCGCTAGTGAAATGGGCCCGGACTTCCTTTATCTGACGATCCACCGCGGTCGTGACCTCCGACTCTGGAAGATCGATCTTCAGATCCTTCGCCTGCTGCACCAGGATCTCTTCATCCACCAGATCGCTGAGAATGTTGCGCGCGATCTCGCGTTGCCCAGCGACGTCGGCAGGGAGCTTGAGACCGGCCGCGCGCTGCTGATTCACGGCGCTGGCAAGATCGCTCCACGTGATTGCGGAACTACCCACAACCGCGACGATGCGGTCGACTGTATCAACCTGCGTCGCGCTCGCAACCGGGACGGGCACCGCGCTGGCGGTCGGGTGCGACTGTGCACCCGCCGCGAGCGGCGCAGCAATGAAAAGTGAGATTGCGAGCAACTTCAACCGCATGATTTATGGCTTCTGTGTAGTTGGTGGAACTGCTCCTGGAGCTGCTCCTGGACCAGCAGGCTGGGCCGAGCCGCCCATCGGCATCGGGACCGCCGTTGGAGGCTGAGACGCACTGCGCGCGGAGTCAGTTGCGGCGTGCTGTTTTACGGCACGCTCGACAGCGCGGTCGATACCGGCCTGATTGATCGACGCCTCCATCTTCTCGCGCAGAACGTGCGAGACAGGCTCGGGAACCTGAACGAACTGCGCCTGCCCCATTACAAGCTTGTCCATGTACGAGCCGATCCGAGTCGCTGCAAAGCGCACGCGCTCGGCCTCCGACTTGGCGCTATCGGCCAGTGACTTTGGATCCACTCCCAGAGCGCTCCACGCAGCGTCACGCGCCTGAACGAAGCCGGCGTGCATCTGGTTTATCTCGGCCGGTGTGGGCCCGAGCTTGGCGCTGTCCGCCGCGTGCACCACGAGATCGTTGGTGACGAAGTTCTTGACGAACATGGACACGACAGAATCCGGGGCTGACTGAAGCTGCGCCTGCTGCTGCGCCAAAGCCTGTGGCGGGAACGACGACACCCACTTCGCCAGCTCGCCAGCGGTGAACTTGCCGGCGGTAGAGGTTGCGATGGTGCTGCCGTCCGTGCGGTATGCGTCGGGATTCGCGATGACCTTCCGCGCGGTGGAGGCGGCGTCGGAGCGGATATCGATCTTGCCGCCGGTCTGGATCTTGGCGACAAAAGTGCTCTCGGCCTGCTGCATCGAACGCCCCTTAGAAGCCTGCAGGACCTGGTCCTTGACCTCGTCGTACGTTGGGCGCCGAATGATATGATAGCCGTACTCCGTCTGGACGACCGGCGAGATCTCGCCCGGCTTTAGCGCGAGGAGCGCCTGCTCGAACTGCGGCACCATCATCCCACGGCGGAAGAGGCCAAGTGAGCCACCGCGTGCGGCTGACGGCGGATCCTGGCTGTTGGCCTTTGCGAGCTGCGCAAAGTTGGAGGCGTTGGCCTGTGAGCGCAGCGCGTCGGCCTTGGTCTTCGCGGCGGCCTTGGCTGCTTCCGGTGCACCCTTGGTCACAAGCAGGATGTGCGATGCGGCGAGGATGTCGCCGTTGTTGTACATCTGCCGCGCGGCCGTGCTGTCCACGGTTCCCCAGTTTTTGGAAACGACTTCGTAATACTTGCGCGCCTTTAGGCTACCGATGGCGGCCCACATCGCGTCGTCGATCTCCTTGGCCGACACGGCAGTGTCGCCCTTGGCGGCTGCCTGACCGAGCAGCTGATAATCGACCCAGGCATTCGCGATCGCGGTTGCCACATCCTTGCGCGGCGGGACAGTAGCCTCGTTCATGAGCTTGGCTAGTCTATCGACCGAGAGCTCCTCTGAGCCAGCGCGGGCCGCCGTATCAACGTGTGCGGTCATCGCGTCCTTCAAGCCGTTGCACGCGGTCACGGACACGCCAAACGCCGCAACGGCGGCGAGGGCGAGCGAAGCTGATTTCATCTGCTAGTAGTTGGGGTAGGTTGAATCAACGTGAGAGCATGGACCAGCCCGTCCAGAATGGACGCGCCACCCAGCCGGGTAAGCTTGAGCGAGAGCGGGTGCGCACGACGCACCTCAGCCTGGAATTGTACCTCTCGAAACGCCGTAGAGATCCCCTTCATGGCAGGGACCGCAGAGCCTCTAAAGGTAATACGGGCTTCATCGCCCCGCACGGAGACGGTCTCGATCCCGGCTCGACCGCCGAGAACGCGGAGCAGTGCGGCCACGAAAAAACCCTGCGCTTCCGCCGGCATCACTCCGAAGCGGTCGCGCACCTCCGCCCGGAGCGCCGTTATGTCGTCCGGCTCCGTCATGGCGGTGAGCCGGCGATACACGTCCAGCTTGGCGTCCTGGAGTACTATATAGTCGTCCGGGATGTATGCCGCGACATCGAGTGAGGCGTCCGCCGGCTGCAGCTTTGGTGCGTCGCCGCCATGCGTCACCCGGTGCACGGTTTCGTCCAGCATCCGCAGATACAGGTCGAAGCCGACCGCGTGCACGAAACCGGATTGTTCCGGGCCGAGCAGATTGCCGGCGCCGCGCAGCTCCATGTCCTTGAGCGCGATGCGATAGCCCGAGCCCAGCTCGGTATGGTGCTCCAGGATCTTGAGCCGGCGCTCTGCGTCGTTGTCCAGGACGTCCGGCGCAAGCAGATAGCAGTACGCGCGGCGGTGCGAGCGTCCCACGCGCCCGCGCAACTGGTACAGCTGAGCCAGACCAAACATGTCCGCGCGGTTGATGAACATCGTGTTCGCGTTGGGGACGTCCAGCCCCGACTCCACGATGAGCGTGGACACGAGCACATCCACCTCGCCCTCCACAAAGCGGCGCATCACCTTTTCCAGCTCACGCTCCGGCATCTGACCGTGTCCGACGGCGATACGTGCGCGCGGGACGATGCGCTGGATGTGTTGCGCGATCGCGTCGATGGTCTCGATGCGATTGTGGACGAAAAACACCTGTCCGCCGCGATCCAGCTCGCGTGAGATTCCTTCGTCGATGAGGCCGTCGTCCCAGGGTTCCAGGTACGTGAGCACGGGCGACCTGTCGCGCGGCGGCGTCTGCATCAGCGTCATGTCGCGCAGGCCGGCGAGCGACTGGTGCAGCGTGCGCGGAATGGGTGTCGCTGTGAGCGTGAGCACGTCCGTCTCCAGCCGCAGCTGTTTCAGACGTTCCTTGTGCTTCACGCCAAAGCGGTGCTCCTCGTCGATGATAATCAGACCCAGGTCACCGAACTTTACGTCGGGGCTGAGCAGGCGGTGCGTGCCGATGATCACGTCGACCTTTTTCTCAGCCACCTCGCGCAGAACGGCAGCCTGCTCCTTCGCCGTCTGAAACCGGCTCAGCACCCTGACAATGATCGGGAAATCGGCGAAGCGATCGCCGAAGGTACGTACGTGTTGATCGGCGAGAATCGTTGTGGGAACGAGCACCGCGACCTGGCGTCCCGACTGTACAGCCTTGAACGCGGCTCGTACGGCGATCTCTGTCTTCCCGTAGCCAACGTCGCCGACGAGCAGCCTGTCCATGGGCCGCGGACGCTCCATGTCGCCCTTCACATCGACGGTTGCCTTGCGTTGATCGGCGGTGTCTTCGAACAGAAAAGAAGATTCCAGCTGACGCTGCCACGTACCATCCGGCATCGCTGGCGGGCGAGACGCAACGGAGCGACGCGCGTACAGATCCAGCAGCTCGACGGTCATCTCCTGAATCGCCGAGCGCGTGCGATCGCGCTGCTGGGACCAGCGCCGGCCGCCGAGTTTGTGCAGGTGTGGTGGTGGAACGTCGCCGCCGATGTCGGTGGCCGAGCGGTAGCGTTCGATCTGATCGATGCGATACAGCGGCACGTTCAGCCGGTCACCGCCTTCGTATTCGATGACCGCGACCTCGACCGTTGCTTCCTTTACAAACAGCTTCTCCACGCCGCGATAGATACCGACGCCGTGCTCCAGGTGCACCACGTAGTCGCCCGGCTTGATGCCGCCCAACGTGTCCAGCCCGGCACCGGTGACGTACTTGCGCGACCTCCGAATGCGCCGCTCTCGGCGGAAGATCTCGTGATCGGTGAGAACGCGCAGACCAGCGTGGTTACCACGCGGCGGCAGCACGAATCCGCCCGCGAGTACGCCGAGCGTGAGTGCAGCCGGAATGGTGTCCCGCTCACTGTGGGTGAGCAATTCTTCCAATCGCTCGATCTGGCCGGCGTTGTCGCACAGGATCATCGTCGGAATCCCGTCGCGAACGAGCTTATTTAGCAGCTTGATGTCGCGATTGATCGCTTCGGGCGCGCGGAACGGGAACGCAACATCCGGCTCACCCTCGCTGTCGAGCGCGATTGACGCAAATGCGCTGAGCGATCTGGCGGCGACCTCTGGAGCGACGTACAGCTCGTCGCGGCGCGGGACGTCCTCGCCGCGCCTGCGCGCCAGATCCAGGTGGTGCTGCGCCTCATCCCAGGTGCGCTTGAACTCCGGCGACGTGTGAGTCGCGGAGGGTACGACGACCAGTGTATCGCTGGCCCATAGCTCCGTGATGGAAACCCGCGCTCCGGCTAGTGCGGTTCCCCCTGCCCCTTCCCCTCCCCCACCTTTCCGACGGACGTGGGTTGCGCCGTCCACGGGAAGTATCAGCGCAACGTCCGCGTCACGCGTGGATCGCTGCGTGGTGAGGTCGAAGTGTCTGAGCTCCGCGATCTCGTCGCCCCAGAACTCCATGCGTACTGGATTGGCCATCCCGAAGCCATACACATCAAAGATCCCGCCGCGGACGCTGAACTGTCCCACGTCCTCCACCGAATCAACGCGCTCGAAGCCAATCGTCTCCAGGTGCTCGGCAAGATCGGCTGGGCGGCGCACGTCGCCGCGGCGCAGCTCCAGCCTGCCGAACTGGAGGACGGACGGCAACTGGGTGCGCTCGAGCAGTGCGCGCGCGGTGGTGACGAGCACGCGGACGTCGCCCCGTGCGGCCCGTTCGAGCGTTTCGACTCGCTCGCCAGCGACTTCCGCGTGCGGCTCGGATTCGCCGAAGCTCTCCCGCGGCGGATAGAAGGCGACGGGCGCATCGGTGCCGAGCGATTCGAGATCCGCAAGCCAGCGCTCGGCGTCGGCGACGTTCTCGGCCACGACTACGAAGAAACGCCGCTCCAGGCGACGGGCGAGCGCCGTGACCAGGGCGGCCGAGCTGGAGCCGTGCAGTCCACCGATGGCGAAGCGCCGGCCGTGCTCGGGAATCGTATTGAGGACACGCGCGAAGGCTGGTAGTGCTTCTACCGCGTCGATAATTGAGGGAAGTGCCATGAAGCCATGTGAGGTACTGGAACCGCGCGCCCGCTATGCCGGGGCGAGACTTGCAACATAATGTGGGGTATGCAGGCCAGGAGGGTCGGACGATGAAGCTGGGGACAGGAGCGCCATTCGGCTGGTCCGCCATGGCGCTGAGATGTGTACTGGGGATGGCACTGTTGGGCGGGCGTGCCGAGGGCCAGCGAGCGCCAGCGGTAGACGTCTGGTTCGAGAATGGAGGCGACCTTGTCGCGGGCGATCGAGCACCGGTTTACTACGCCGCCGCGCCGGGTTGGTACGTAACCGTTGTCCGGGCCAGCCCTGAAGGTGAGTTCAGCGTGATGGCATCGTCGCAGGGTGCCGTCCGTCCTGCCTCAACCGGAGTGGGCGATCAGGTACTTTCGTTCCGGGCCGAGCCGGCTGATGGCGTCGGGTACGTGTTTGCCATCGCATCGCGCCGGCCATTCAATTTTGGACGATACCGCGCCGCTGATGGGCGCTGGGACCTGAGCGCGCTCGGTGAAGCAGGAGGCGGCGCTGACCCGTTCGCTGTCGCCGATCGGTTTGCGCGCGCGATCACGCGCCGCGGATGGGACTATACTGTGGCGTACGCGCCATATACGGTCGCGCGCGAGGGGGCGAGCGGGCATCACGGGGTAATCTTTGATCCAGGCTTTGGGTACGGGTACGGCGGAGATGGAGCGTACCAGAGTTACGGAAGTTATGACGGGAACGGAGACCGCTGGTCCTCATCGCCAGTTCGGCGCCGGTTCGATCGTGACCGGCGCTCACGCTATAATGCAGACCCGCGCGCACGGTATGGCCGCCATTGCGCGGACGGGACATTGGTGCCGTACACGCGGGCGTGTCGGGACAATTGATCGCCCGCTGATAACCGCCAGGTCATCACGCCACGTTGCGGCGACTCTCCTTGATGATGAAATTCTCGAAGTCGCGAAAAGAAAACTGGGCGGACTGCGAGAAATCGGGGTGCGGATCCTGATTGATCAGACTGATGAGACTGTCACTTCGCAGCCGCATACGAAGTCCAATCAGCTCCGCCGACTTGAGCGCCAGCCATTCCAGCTGCCACGGGACCGGGAGGAAGACCTTCTTGCTGCCATCGCGTCGGGCGAGAACCTCGAGAATACTCTTGAAGGGAAACGGGCGGCTGTTCGCCGCGACCGCAGCCTTCCCGCCCAGACGCTTCTCCCCGGTACAGACCTCACCGATCATGCGGCCCAGATCGGCCTCATGCACGAGATAAAGCACCTGGCTTCCGGAGCCGACGAGCGGAGTGACAATGGGGAGGCCGAGGAGCTTGGAGAGGGCACCGATCATCCCACCAGCTTCCTCTCCATACACGAGCCCGGGCCGCACTGAGTGCACGCCGAGCCCCGCCGACTTCTGCTCGACTTCCAATTTGGCGCGGCCATACATCGATCTGCACCCCTCGAACGCACTCATGCTGGAGATGAAGACGATCGTCTTGACGCCCGCGCTTCTGGCCGCGTCGAAGAGATCGAGCGACCCTGTCACGTTCGTGCGCTCGATGGCAATCCAGTCCGCGGCGTTGAAATCGTAGGCGCAGTGCACCAGCGCGCTCACGCCGTCGAATGCTGCGGGATCGATCGGCCGGCCCAGTGCGAAGTGGCTTACGAAGTCACCTTCGCCCGACCGTTGCAACCGGCGGACACCCAGGCCCTGACTTTCCAGAGACCGCGCGATGCAGGATCCGACATACCCGTTCGCACCGGTAACCGCTACTCTAGCTGGCATGATAGAGCGATCCGATTCGGTGAGCATTGGCCATCACTGTGAAGGTGATTGTCGTAGCTGGAATGCTGGAAAAGACTGTGGAATCCACAGCATGAACGCGGCTGAACCCGACGGGACGACCGAGAACGTCAGAGTGAAGTCCCGATGCTCCTTCCGCGGCCATTGGGAAGGAGCCACCGCTATGGAAACCACGACCAGCTCCGGCTACTTTGAGCATCGGGCGAATTGGAATCGCACGCATTGCATCGCGATTGGATGACAGCTTCCGAGTGACGCGTCGGAGCACCGTTGCTACAGGCTCATTCGGTGCGACAGCGGTCATGTGCAGGTCGCCGGGGTCGTTTCCATGTGACCTGGAAAGGACCATGTCCATTCCCTGAGAAAAATCCGAGTGCAGAAATCCCTGCACGATCAACATGCGGCTAACCACTTGAGCAATTGGAATTTTCATGAGTCCGCTCAGCTTGCCGAGCATGCTGCGGAATGTCGCGTCATACATCTCATTGTATGTGTAGATCTGTAGATGCACCGTTTGCATCGAGACCGCCTCGTCCGTTATCTCGATGAATGCCTGGGCCAGAGTGTGTAAGGGCTCTTGCGCCAGGTCGGAAACTCCGCCGTATCGCAGCAGCGGCATCAGAAAATATTGACTGTCGAGCAGTCTGACCGGCGTGTCGTACATGTTCATGGACATCATCAGGATCCGCGACGTGGATACAGGGCCGCACGCGAGGTACACCCGGTCAGCGGTGAATTCCCGCGCGGTTCGGTCGGCGAGATCACGCGCGTGGATGTGGACATCAGCACCGCGCTCCTCCACTCGCTCCACAACGACTCCGGGGACATATGAGAAGTTCGAGTTTCGCGTCAATGTGTCGAGTGTGCCGGCACTGTTATAGATCAACCCATGCGGGCAGCCATACATACACATCGCGCAATAGGTGCAGTTGGACCGGTCGGATTCCGGCGCGGGATCAATCGCGACGCGCGAGCGACCATAAGTGACCCCCTGTTCGTGCAGCCTCTCACGCTTGTGCGATAGATCCGCGAGCAACGCGGCTGCCTGGCGGCTCTCCGACACCGCTTGCGGTGAATCAGTGTACAGGGGAAATAGCTCCGTTAGGTCATCATGGACCGAGGAGATGGGCATGAAGCGTAGGACGGCACGGTAATGTTCCTCCAGATCACGCACTTTGATTGGCCACGCCGCAAGGTCGTGATCTCGGTACGGCAGCACGGCAGATCCCCAGACGTTGCTGAATCCGCCTCGTCCGAAGGAGATAGCTGAATCCACCTCGGTACGCTTGAGTGGCGAGAAGGCGTCCGCCTCGCGGTATGGGAAGTCTGACCCGTAGACGTGCTTGAGCGGAACCCCGCTGGAAGATGGGGCCATTCCTTCCTTCATCAACTCGACGTCTGAGCGGTTCCATGCGGACACTGCCGTCTGGCTGAGGCGAGTGACTACTTCCTGTCGATCCGGCTCCAGAGAGATACCGGCATCAAGCATGGTGACCGGCAGCCCCTGATCGAGCAGACTGATCGCCACTGACACTCCAGCCGGCCCGGAGCCAACCACATAGATCATGTGTGAACCATGTACTTATGGCCTGCCTTGTAGTCGGAGCAACATGAGGCCGTCGCTCTTGCGGACTGGCACCCAGCCGTCCAAGGAAGCCCAGGCCGGCGGATCCATCGCCACTACCGCCTGAGCGCCGGTCCGGCGAAATGCGTCGATTACGTCCCGCTGTGTCTGCGTGTCTGCCGACCAGAACTCAGTGGCTTCGCTCGGGTAGATCTCAGATGTCACGCGAACACGTGCGGGACGGGCCCAGAACGACGCGACGTAGCCGTTACCAATGACTCCCAGCGTGCTGCCGGCTGGGACTCCCATCCGGTGCAGCTCGTCTGCGATCACCAGATTGGGGTTATCCGCGCCGCGTTCCCACCATGCGTCCCGAAGCGCAATGACACTCGCCTGGGCTGCCAGCAGAACCGCCGCGGCTAGGAGCGCCTTTGTCAAATTTGTTGCGGTCGCTGACGTGCTTGCACAAAGCCCAAGCGCCAGCAGCACTACAAACGGACCAGTATACCGCGGCTCGGTATAGACGAACGCATACATGCCCACCACCCCCACGGCGGTCAGAACCAGAAGCCAGTTGGGAGCGACCTCAGACACTACTGCGCGCCATCGCTTGCGCCGGCCGCTCAACAGCAGAAATGCAACCAGCGCAACGGCGAGTGGAAATACGAGCGTCCAGTCTTCTGCCAGGTTGTTAGCAAGAACAACCACCTGGCGTCGCGGTTGAATCAGGGTGTGTAAATCGTGATACCAGAATGTTGCGTCATACCACGCGGGGTACGTGCCTTCCGTCTGTGCGCCGAACGCGAATACCGCCGGGTTCCTGTGCATCCGGGGATAAGGCAGCCCCGAGTGCACGCGAGATAACTCCGCCCCGCCAACTGGACCAAGACAGGCCGTCGTGGTGGCCCATAGCGGACAGGGGACGCCGTCAACATACCATCCATGCACCAGCTTCCCGCTCTCACTGAATGTGAAGCTCCCCTTCGCGCGCGAGACTGAAATTACCTGCGGAGTGGAGATCGCCAGAAATACCGCCAACGCGATCCCCGCTTGCCACAATGCTCTCCGGCGCACCACAGCCGTCACGATAACCAGGGCTAGCAACCCGACCGAAACCGGAAACATCACGGCCTTCACGAGATAACCGAGCCCGAGTGACATACCGAGCACCACCGCGATCCACAAGCTGGCCTCGGCTGAGGCAATTCGTACTGCCAGCGCTGCTGCCACAAAGACACACGCCGCGACGCCCATGTCGGGCGTGATCATGTCAAAGGTGATGAGCGCCAGCGCGCACCAGAGAAAAAGCGAGTAACCGAGGGCGAGGAATAAAGCGTGTCTGCGATCCATATCAGCCGTCGCACTGCTAGCGTCCCGCGCCATGAGCGTTCCCATGAGGAACTCAAGCGCCCCGAACGCCACGAGGAACAGCAGGAAGACCGTCAGATGCGCGGCGGGATAATCGTTGGCTGGCCCTTCGCCAATTACCTTGCGCACCGCGGCAATAAGCGCTGGGTATCCAGGGCTCCAATAGGCGTTAAATGCCGATCGCCACGTACCGTTCAGATATGTGTCGCTGACGTCGAGGTACGGAACACCATCTGAATTCATCCGGTGACGGGCGCCCCATGCAGCGACCGCGCCCACGACGGGGCAGATGACCCTGGCCCATAGACGGACGCGGCGTGAAAGGGACGCGGAGCGAAGATCTACCATGTGGCGATTTGCGTGGCCCAGGTCAACGCGACCGGCCTGCGCAGCCGTACTCGAGACGGCAGCGACAGGTCTATGCCTTCCGCTTCAGCCCGAGAATGCTGAGAAAGAAACTCGCCATGATCCCTTCGGCGCCCAGAAGCATGAACAAGGTCGCGGGTATCACGATGCGCATCGACCGGCTGACATCAAGTGGCCCGAAACCGCTCTCACTCCATCTGATCGTCGCATATGCAGCCAGGACGAGCCCAAGGATGAACACCGCAGCTCCGACGGCGGCACCGACTTCCAACGTCACGTACTTGAACAAGCTTTCCAGCCGCTCGTCCACGGGGAGTAGTCCCTCGGTCATTCCAAAAACTTTCGAAAATATCCAGAAAAGCACCGCCTGCGTCCCAAGCAAGATCGCCGTAGAGCAGAAGAGGAGTGTGTTGACGTTAAGCGACACGCTCCCGATGTTGCCAGGACCGCTGAGTAGCCACGCTCCTACTCCCAACCCCACACCGATGAGCAGCACACCGGGCAAGAGGAACAGGAAACGTGGGCTGTAGAGGAGTAGGAACCGCAGATGCCGCCATCCGTCGCGCCAACTACGCAGGTGTGGAGGTCTGCTGCGTCCATCGGGGGACAGAGTGGTCGGAACCTCGCTCACCCGCATACGCGCGATGGTCGCCTTCACCACCATCTCGCTGGCGAACTCCATTCCGGTGGTGCGCAGATCCAGACGTTGCGCTGCTTCTTTGGTGAATCCGCGCATCCCGCAGTGAAAGTCTTTTGCCGGAGTATTGAAAAACAGCCGCCCGAGACCGCTGAGCACGGGGTTGCCCAGATAGCGATGCAATGGTGGCATGGCCCCGGGCTTGATCCCGCCGCGGAACCGATTTCCCATTACAAGTTCATCGCCCGCTCTAAGACGTTCGACGAACGGTGCGATACCGGACAGATCATAGCTATCGTCGGAATCCGCCATGATGATGTACCGCCCGCGTGCCGCATCGATCCCCCACTGCAGCGCAGCGCCGTAACCGCGAACCGGGACGTGTACCACGCGTGCTCCCAGATCCCGCGCGATCTGCTGCGACCCGTCCGTGCTTCCATTATCAGCAACGACTACTTCGCCCATAATCCCGTTCGCCCGGATACCATCGTTCGCCTTTCTGATGCACGTGGCGAGCGTTTCCGCCTCGTTCAAGCAAGGCAGAACGATGGACAGCTCTATAGCAGGTTCCTCGACGTCAGGAGAAAGTCTGTCTTTGGACAGTTCCATCTCCATACGTCGATCGGTGCTGGGTCCAACATCGTGGAGAATGGATGTGGTGGAATCCATGTTGCTCGGGGCTAAAGGGCGTCGCTTCAAAACACTCGATTGGGAGTGCCTAGCATCATCTTTTATGCAAAACGGCGGCCGTCAGCTCGACAGCCATTGGCGTGCTATAAAGCGGTGGCACCGGTACGACCGATTGGCAGCTCGGCCGCGAGCCGCTGCCCAAGCTGCCGACCTTCTCGGATCGCGTAGTTGGTCCCGCGGTCCTCTGGATAAACCTGAGCCATTGTTGACAGGTACAGACCGGGAATAGGCGTATCTACGCTCGGGATCAGCTTACTGTACTCCCGAACGACGACGGGCTGTGAGTAGCGTGCACGCCACACATGTGCAGCGAGGATCCATGCAGGATCGAACGCCGGGAACATGCGTGCAACGTGCGGGATACAGTACGCGACCACGTCGTCATCCGACATCTGATACAGTTCCGCAGTCGCGGGCAAATACTTCGACAGATATACAATGTGGCGACCGCCATACGTCGATGTCGGTTCGAAGTTGGTATGCTCGATGACGGCGACGAACGGGAACCCGGGATCGTTCACGTTGAGCCAGTACGTCTCGGATAGACTGCGGTCCAGCTCCAGCACTATGCAGACGTTGGCGAGGTACTCGACTTTTCGGAGTGACTCGACGTAAGCCGGTGCCGTATGCGGCTCGACCAGGTCTGCAAAGATGGGCAACGGGGTGGTCGCAATCACTGCATCAGCCTCAATGACCCCGTTGTCAGTCTGCACACCGGCGACCGCTCCGTCTTCAACGATAAGGCCAGTCGCCCGGAGACCAGTACGGATGCTCCCTCCCTCCGTAACGATTGCCGCTGCCAGTTCGCCCGCGAGCGCGGCAAAGCCGCCGCGGTAATACGCAAGCATCTCAGCGCCAGCTTTGTTGCGGCTTCCGCCCCGCAACTTGAGCTTGTTCCAGAACCAGACAGCGGAAACTTCCGACGCGTACGGACCAAACTTGCCGTCGAGGAGAGGTTCCCATACCACCCGATACACGTCGCGACCGCCGAGCTTAACGAGCCATTCCTCGGCCGTTAGATGCTCGAGCTTGCGCCAATCTCTGACTCGCCTAGCGCGGAGTGCGAGAAGGCCGAGGCGCAAGCGATTGAGAGGGCTGAGCGGGGTGAAGCGCAGCACGTCCGCGGGCGAACTCAACCTGAAGGAGCGATTGGCGAAATACATCCCGGTACGAGTCGGACGATACACGACGTTGCTCTCGGCACCCAGCTCGCGCACGAGCTCGCCGACGTGGAGATCGTTGGTGAACCAGTGATGATAAAACTTCTCCAACCGAGTGCCACCGACGGGGAAGCTGCCAGCGAGTCCGCCGACCTCATTATCACTCTCAACGACCACGACGTCGTGCCCGGCCCGCGCCAACTCCCATGCAGCCGAGAGGCCGGCAAAACCAGCCCCGATTACTGCGACGCGCTTGCGCCGCGACGCGGGCGGAGAACCGCGCCTTTGAGTGGACCCGTATAAGGGCTGATCCGGCAGACCTGATGCTCTGCCCGACTGCAAGTCTGGAGTCATTTAACGTTAGGAAGGTGTCCTGGCTGGACGAGTGTCAGGACGGGTGTGCCGAGCTGTGGGATGTATGCGGCACGTGCGGAGCTTTGTGTTGCGCTGAAGCTGCACTACCGAGAGGTAGAGACTCGGTGGGCAACTCGGGAACCGTCTCGCGGGCGACCCGGAGCGGCATGTCGCGTTCAATATCGGCCGCAACCTTCCTTCCGATCTCCCGTGCGCTGCTGCGCTCTGCGTAAGTCGGGAAGCTCAGTGGAACACGTTCCGACCGCCTTCCTTCGAAACCGAGGCGATCCTGTACCAGGTAAAGGGGTCGCCGCTTTACCTCGCCGAAGATGCGGCCGACGTACTCCCCAATGAGCCAGAGGCAGATAAGCTGCACCCCACCCATAAACAGGACAGCGATGAAGAGCAGCGTCCACCCTGTCACCCATTGGTTGGTGAAGAGGCGCATCGCAATAGCATAGAGAATCCCGAACAGCGCCAGTGCGGCCGAAGTGGTCCCCAAATAGGCAGCCACCGTGAGCGGCGCACGAGAGAAGGACGTGATCCCGTCAAACGCGAACCGGATCATCTTCTGTAAGGGATATTTGCTCTCGCCAGCGAAGCGCGGCGAGCGCTCGTACGGCACGGCTATCTGACGAAAACCGACCCAACTCACCATTGCTCGTACGAACCGGTCGCGCTCGGGCATCGACGCAATCGCGTCGATCACGCGTCGATCCATCAGGCGAAAGTCGCCGGCGTCCAGCGGTATCTCCGTATCTGTCAGCCGGTTCAAAAACCGGTAGAACAGCTTAGCCGTTCCGACCTTGAAGGCCGTTTCGCCCGCTCTGTCCACCCGCTGCCCGTACGCCACGTGGTAGCCCTCGGACCATCGCTCCAGCATGACCGTGATGATCTCGGGCGGGTCCTGCAAGTCGGCATCGATCAGGACTACAGCGTCGCCAATGGCCTCGTCCATCCCAGCACTAACGGCGAGTTGGTGGCCGAAATTGCGTGACAAGAGCACGACCCGAACATGATGGTCGGCACGCTGCATTTCACCCAAGATCGACGGAGTTCGGTCGCTACTCCCGTCATCGACATAGATCAATTCGAAGCGAGGTAAGCCCGGCTGGGATAACACCTGCGTCAGGCGCCTATGCGTCTCCCGTATGACCTCTTCCTCGTTAAAACAAGGGACCACCACCGATAACAGGGCTTGCTCTATGTCCATAACTCTAGGTCCATCCAAAGAGATGCGCCAAAAGGAACGTCGTACCGCATATGACGAGAAACACAGACGTGGACGCACGCAGTGTCAGCGTGCAAAACAGTTAAGACAACCCTGTCTTCTGCGCTACGGTAGAAGTACAGCCACCCGCGAGTCGAGGACAACGGGAGCAGCCATGTGTTTGCGTTAGCATGCACATCCGGTGCCGCAGGCCCGTCGGTGGAAGCGAAGCGTCTCTCCCAGATGGTCAGCGACGCTCAACAACGAACGCCGCAGGGCCATCATAGACCGTGGTGTAATTTGGGTCCTGGCGGAGCGCAGCGATTAGAGGTTGGCAGCATGGCTCTTCACCCGTCTTGGAAACGTAAACGCCTGTGAAGGGGCGACCCATTGCACTTGCCCACTTATCAAGACAAGGGCCGTCCGCGCTACGGCAGCGTTTCTGGAAGAAGTCGTCCAGCACAAGTCTCCGGGGAAAACCCGGAAGCCACTCCGAGCCTTGAATCGTGCTCACGCTCGAGCGGTTCGCGAGGGCTGGAAACCACTCCGAAACTCTATCGATAGCCCAGTTCTTTCCGCTGACTACGAGAAAGCTGCTCGACAGAGGTGTGTGTTGCGCGATCCACTGCATCGCGTCGCGATCAGCCGGCGTTAAAGCAGTGAGGATAGCTGTCTCACCAGCATAGTCGGGATTGCGTGTCAGTGCGCTGGCAAGTCCGTAAAGGAAGAGAAAGCCCAACACGAGCGCCGGGACGAGACGAAGCCGAGGAGTCACACGACTGCGCCGCGCAACGCCGGCGTGTGACATCGCCGGGTCGAGCCGGAGCGAGTCTGGTGTGCTGTACACGGCCCGTAGGCCCGGAATGATTACGTAGGCGACGCCAACGCCAGCCAGCAATGAAGCCGCAATGGGTGCGTAGCTCATACCTCCCCGAGCGTCCATGGCGGTGATTAGCCCCCACCACAGCGGGAGAATGAACCGGCCGGGCCGGAGCGACGCGAAGGCTCCGAGCGCGGCCACGACACTGACAAGTGGAAAGAGCGGTTCCCCGCCAATGCTGGTGTTGAATCGCGCTAGCCGGAGGAGCACGTCATAACGCGCAAGCTTGTCTCCGAAAATCGAACCGCTCACGCTACTCGCCGCGTGAAACGGCGCGAGCCCGTGCTGTGCTATGACCGTACCCCACCACGGAGCGGTGAGCAGTACGGTCGCGACGGCCACCACCACCGAACTCATGATGCCGAACCGGTGGCGGCCATAGAAGACGAAGAGCAGCACGACGCTGAATGCGAGGAAATTCGCAGTGCTGAGATGACTGAGTACCGTGAGTGCACAGGCAACGGCGGTGGTAGCCGCGTACCGCCACTCACTCCGCGTGTAGAGCTGGTAAACCTGCTGTAAGGCTATGATCGCAAAAAGCAATCCGAGCGACCGCGTCACTCCACCGCCCATGACGTTCCATACGAAGCTTCGTGGGAGGAGGCCGAAGGCGAGCACCGCCGCAGCCACTGCTACCCCGTCGCGGAGCATCGTGCGCGCGAGATAGTAGAAGGCGACAACAGTGAGGATGGTCGCGACAAGGGGGATAAAGCGGAAGAGCTGCAGCAGCGGCGCGCCCGTGAGGCTATTGATTCCACCCGCGACGTAAAAGCCGAGGGGCGAGTACGCGAACGGGATCGACGCATTGTTATAAGTGGTGAACGCCGGCAGGTGATAGTGGGCATCCTGTAGCTCCTGCGTCATCCGGTATAACAGCCCGCCGTCGTTGAGAGGGAATCCGGCCGAGAAGATATGCGCCGCCCGAACGTACGCGCCGATCACGACCGCGGCGTAAG
>JBPCQO010000083.1:0-3072 GCA_050998035.1 Gemmatimonadaceae bacterium
GTGTACTGGCCACACGACAGTTCCACACTTTCTAACGGCGCCCCACCAGCGACGCTCCCCGTTCCACCTTGCAAGACGGGCACTGCCACCAGCTGCGACAAAATGTTGTAAATCCGCAAGGAGATACGGTACACACGACTCGGCTCTGAACACGCCGGGTAATCTCCGAGCGTGAACGGAATCCGTGTCTCCGACACGAAGGGATTGGGACTATTCTGCCCCAACTCCGAGCCGGAACCGCGATCCTGGCCGGCCGAGGGAAAACCCCCAGCCTGCGCCACAGCCGATCGCGGCGCGAGCGCGCTGGATGCGAGCACTACGATGAGTGCCGCCCAACGCAACTTCATTTTCTACCTCAGCCTAACGAGAAAGAATCCTAAACAAAACTCCTAAACGAGTGTTCGACCAAACGTAAAGCCTTCACCGCGAAGATATCCCGTGGATCGTACGACCGCTAGTGCGACGATCAGTCACGCCGGTTCGATCGCAGTACTCCAGGAACGGGATCAGGTACTTACGGGACACCCCCAGGACATCACGAAGTTCCTGTGGCGAGTATTCCCTTCCCGGCTGCATAGCCCCACGCAGCCGGTCGATCTGTGCCGAGACAACAGGGGCGTCATAGTATCTGACGCTCTCAACCGCGACAACGTTTCCACGCCGAGCCGCGAGCCGAAGCAACGCCTCCGTACGAACGCCGAACTCAGCCGCCAGCTCAGCGACCGACGGTGGCTGCTCCGCCGCATCACATATGCGATGCAGTAGTCGCGCCAGCATAGTAGCGTCGGAATCGGAAAGCGCCGATTGGTCGCCCCGTTTTGCGACGAGTCCATCGCGCACCTCGTACCGGCCGTTTTCGCACAGGCGCTCGACTGCCCAATCGGCAGCTTCGGTTGCTGCGGCTAGCTCCTCGCGCAGCCGCGCTAGGGGGATCCCGCCCTCCAGCGGACGGGATGTTTGCCACTGGGTGACGCGTGTTTCGGCGACTTCAACAAGCTGGGCAAGAGCGGCGCGGCTGAACACCGCGTCGCCCAGGATGATCGCGTCAGCCGCCGTGACCGCTGCTGGAATCCGCGACGGCTCGGTTCCGAGTCGGATGGGGAGTCGGCGCGCATCCATACCGGAACTTGCGGCGCCATGGAGTAGCGCGTGCAGCCGTTCATGCGGCTCGCGACCGGACGCTTCCCAGGCTCCTCTGGCGCCGCGCTCCGGCGTGGGGTCCACCACTACACCACCACCCACGGTATCCAGTGGCGACGGCGATCTCAGCACAAAACGGTCGCCGCTCCGCGCTACCACTGGACGGTCGAGCGTCATGCGAACGCGCACCGGCCCACCCGATTCTCCAGCAACTAACCTTGCAGCGATCGGCGCGACCCGCGCTCGCGCCTTGTTGCCGGCAATGTAGAGCATGAAGTCGCGGCCGGACGCACGCAGCTCCCTCGCGCTCGCGACGAGGCTCACGTCGGCGCAGAGGATACGCGTCTCCGTCCACGCGGTATCGGTGACAATCTGGGTGCCGTGCGGTGCGGCGTCCGGCGTAAGATCGGCCAGCGCCAGTGCGCAACGCCGGCCCGGTTCTGCCGTCTTCACATCCTCACCGTGGGTGTGGATTCCACGCACTCGTGACGTCGCACCGCTCGGCAACAGCGTCACGCGGCCGCCCACGGCCAGCGCGCCGCTCCATACAGTGCCAGTCACGACGGTACCGGTACCTCGGAGCGTGAAAGCGCGGTCAACCACGAATCTGAACAGATCCTGCGCTGGACGGGCGATAGCGGAACGCGCCATTTCCTCGACGGCGGAGCGAACAGCAGCGATTCCGTCGCCGCTTCGAGCCGAGGCAGCGTAGATCGGTGCGGTTGAGAGTGACGAGCCGGCCAGCGCTGAGCGCACGTCGTCGGTGATGAGTGAAATCCACTCCGCGTCTACGAGGTCGCACTTGGTGAGCACGACGATTCCGGCGCGTACATCAAGCGCCGTGAGCACGCGGATATGTTCACGCGTCTGCGGCATCACTCCCTCTTCGGCGGATACTACGAGCAGCGCGGCGTCGATCCCCGACGCACCAGCAACCATGGTTCGCACTAGTCCCTCATGACCTGGCACGTCAACAATGCTGATCACCTCTCCAGCCGGCGTGCGCAGCGGCGCAAAGCCAAGCTCGATGGTGATCCCTCGCTGCTTCTCCTCAGGAATGCGATCGGTGTGGACGCCGGTGAGCGCGTGAACCAACGCTGTCTTGCCGTGATCGATATGGCCAGCGGTGCCGATTATCACTGCACGTTTTCCGTGCCGGAGCCGAAGCCGGTTTCCCAGGCCGCGAACGCGCGCAGCGGACGGGCATCATTCAGGTGCTCACTCAGGAATTCGCGGAGCAGTCGCTGATGCGCACGTGCTTCTCCGGCTCGAATGGGTGCAGGCGGTTCGCCGGCGAGCCAGCTCCTCACCAGATCGCGCGCGGCTGGCGGAATCCTGCGGGCGGTAGCGTTGGCCCTCCCGCAGCGCGAGCACAGCGCACCACCGGCCGGGTGCGCGAACGAGACAGTCTCCTCCGCGGCGATCGGTGCGTGACATCCAGCGCAGTTATCCAGCGCCGGTGCAAGGCCCGCGGATTCGACAACACGCCAAGCTCCGCTCAACGCATGAGCGACGATGGCGTCGTCGGTTGCGAGTGCGATGTCGTCGAACGAAGCGCTGACGCTGTCGAATAGCGCGACATTAGGTTCGTCCCCCGCAATGCGCAACACCAGCTCCGCGATTGCCGACGCCGCGGCGAAACGGCGCATGTCCAGAGCAAGTTCGGTGCGAGAACGCGATACATCGAACGAAGCAAGCGTCTGCAGATCACGTGTGGGCTTCACGTATAACTGCGCCTCTCCCTCGGCGAACAGGTCCACGCCGGTCCCCACGCGCCCGCGTGTTCTGCGCGCGCCTTTGGCCAGAACAGATTGCAACCCGATTTCCCGGGTGAGCAGGCGAAGCACCCGCGAGGTTTCCATATAGTCGAAGGCGTGCAGCACCATCGCCTGCGTGACGACGAGCGACATGGGATGAATCTAACCATGTCGC
>JBPCQO010000063.1:0-28522 GCA_050998035.1 Gemmatimonadaceae bacterium
GCTACGACGATGGCGGAGCCATCGCGAGCTCGGGTGTCGCGGAAGGCTCGGTAGTGGAGACACTGCTCAGGGATCCGTATTTCCAGCAGAGCCCACCCAAGTCAACGGGCCGGGAGTACTTCGGCGGTGCGTACGCTGAGGAACTGATGCGAGCGTGCAGCGCGACCGGGTGTGGCAGCGCGGATAATGTCGCAACTGCCGTGGCGGTGACGGCGAGGTCGATCGCTGCGGCGTACCGTTTATTCACACCGGACAGTGTACACGAGGTCATTGTTTCGGGCGGCGGGATTCGCAACGGTGCACTGATGCAGGCGTTGAGGTCAGCCATCGCGCCTCGTCAGCTGTTGCCGTTCGACGACCTGTACTATGATGCCGAGGCCAAAGAGGCAGTGGCGTTCGCCCTACTCGCGCACCTTCACGTCACTGGCCGCGCTGGAAATGTTATCGGAGCCACCGGCGCACGCGGCCCGAGAGTCCTTGGTAAGCTGACTCCTGCGTAGCGCCTTCCGGCAACCGTGCCGAGTTCGGATCGGCAGGCTCGAAGCGAGCGGACACTACTGTAATGTTGTCGTACCCGCCGCGGGAGTTAGCGCACGCGACCAGACGCTCGCAAACCGCGCCCATGTCGTCGTCCGCGAGCGCGATGCGCGAGATGTCGTCCCGTTTGACGTGGTTGGATAGGCCATCGCTGCACAGGAGCAGAACATCGCCCACCTCCGCCTTCTCGCGATAGATGTCGGGCGCGACGTTCGGTTCGGAGCCGAGTGCCTGGAGGATGATGTTACGCCGGTCGCTCTGGGCGGCCTCCTGCTCCGTGATCTCGCCCGCGTCCACCAGCCGCTGAACCAACGACTGATCCTTGGTGATCTGGCGCGCCTCGCCGCCCCGCACCAGGTACGCGCGGCTGTCGCCGATCTGGGCCAGCGAAATGATGCCGTCATGTACGATCGCGAGCGTGGCAGTGGTGGCCATTCCGCGGTGCTGTGGGTTACCGGCGGAGTACGTGTAGATGACGTGGTTGGCCGCGGCAATCGCGCTACGCAGCGCCACCTCTACGGCTGCGTGCCCCGCAGTCCAGGCTCGCTCGTACCGCCGGCGTAGCTCTATCAGCATCGTGTCCGTGGCCATCAGGCTCGCGATCTCGCCGGACGCCGCTCCGCCCACGCCGTCAGCGACCACCATCATCACCGGCGTCCTCGGGACGGTGAGCAGGCTGGTGTTTCCTTTGGTCACCACGCCATCGTCGCCCAGGGCGGCAACGAGGTACGCGTCCTCATTGATTGCCCGGACCCTTCCGGTGTCGGTGCGTCCGCCAACGACGACTACCAGCGGCCGCGCCGCGCTACGATTTCCGTCGCGTCCTGACGCACCGCTCCGGTCGCGATCCGGGTCGCGGTTCTCGTCACGGTTGAATTCGCCGGCGGGCATGGGGAAGAATACACCAGCAGCGGCTGACCGTCACGCGTTCGCGCCGCTAGCTTTTGGCGATGGTCCGTCCTAGCCGCCTTCTGTTAATCCCGGTCGCGGTCATTGCGACCGCTTGCGCCTCAGGCGCCCCACACACCGCACCCAGCCCTGTTCCCACGCCGCCATCGGGCGTTTCCCGAACGTTCGCGCGTGCGCCGGTCCCGACGGCCAACCCCAAGCTGCCTCCCGTCCCGGAGGTGGATGGGCCGCTCCAGATCAAGGTGGCATACCCTCCGGAAGGAGCACTCATTAGCTCGCGCGACTCCAACTTCGTCTTTGGGTCCGTGGGCAATGGGACCGCCGGGCTCACGATCAACGGGGATCTGGTTCCCGTGTGGCCCAACGGTGCATTCATGGGATGGGTTCCCAACCCGCCCGTACCCACGCAGTGGTACGATCTTGTCGCGTACACCGCGACCGATACGGCGCGCGTGCGCTACGCTGTGCGTACGCGGGCCGCCATCCCGCCGCGAGCTCCCGTTCAGCCGCAGGTCACCACAGTCTCGCCCGCCGCTGCGGCCGTGCTCGTCAGCGATCCGGCTGCGAACGTTGCGAGCAACGCTGTGAGCGACACGGACAACGTCGTGATCGGACGTCCCACGCCTGCGGGGACCTATCGTTGGTTCCTCTTCCCCGGCACTCCGGTACGAGTGACCGAATACCGCGACGATATGGCGCGCGTGGAGCTCGACGCCGCGCAACAGGTGTGGGTCGCGCGTTCCAACGTGAAGGTGGTGCCGGGAAGCGCGCCCGCCGCTCCGCTGCGCCTGTCTCAGCCCACGCTTTCGGCGACACCAGGGGAGCTAAATCTGGAACTTCACGTAGCTGAGCCGCCAGCATACCTGGTCGACGAGGGTGAGCGCACGATCACGTTGACGCTCTACAACATTGCGCAGGGTGCGGACTCGGTCAGCTCGATGTCCGATCCGCTGCTCTCCGGTATCACGCAGTCGCGGTCCGGGTCGGGAGTCACTTATCGGTTCGATCTCACGCGGCCGGTGTATGGCTATCTAGTTACGTATCGTGACGGTGTGTTGAAGTTCAGCATCCGCCGTCCTCCCACCGTTGACGTGACGGCTCCGTTGCGCGGCATGATCATCGTGGTTGATCCGGGTCACCCGCCGATCGGGGCGACCGGTCCCACTGGCTTGTGGGAACCGGTGCCCACGTTAGCGGTCGGGCTACGCGTGCGCGATCTCCTGGAGCAGAAGGGTGCCCACGTTGTGATGACGCGTACCACCGCTGATCCCGTCGCCCTTGGCGACAGGCCCATCATCGCCAGGCGTGCCGATGCCAACGCGCTCGTCTCCATTCATCTGAATGCCGACGCGGACGGTAACAATCCGTTTCGTAGCAACGGGACTGGAACGTATTATTTCCATCCGCAATCGAAGCTGCTCGCGACGGATATTCAGCACACACTGGTACCCGAGCTGGGGCTGCGAGACCGTGGCGTGATATTCCAGAACCTGGCATTGGCGCGACCAACGTGGTTTCCGGCGGTGCTGGCGGAAGGGCTGTTCATCATCATGCCCGACCAGGAAGCGGCGATCAGGACGCCACAGTATCAGGAGGCGTACGCTGTTGGAATCGTGAACGGTGTGGAGCGGTTCTTCTCGGGCTTCGCGCAGTAGCGTGATACGTGGGTGGTGGGGTAGGGGTACTGCCGTGCGCGCTCTGGTGGCTTGCGTCGCGCTCGCCACCTGCGCAAGCGTGATGAGTGCACAGGTGCCGGCGAACGAAGCGTGGCTCACGATTCGCACGCAGCACTTCAACGTGCACTTCACACGAGCGCTGGAAGAGGAAGCGCGGCACGCGGCTACGGTGGCCGAACGTGCGTACGCCAATCTCGCCACGGAGCTGGTCCGACCACGCGGGACCATCGACATCGTCATTAGTGACGCGACCGACGTATCCAACGGTTCCGCAACTGTGTTCCCGAGCAATCGCATCATCATCTATGCGCGGCCACCGGTAGACGAGCCGTCGCTCGAGAGCTATGACGACTGGACCGTGCTGGTGTTGCAGCACGAGCTGACGCACATCTTCCACCTGGACCGGAGCCGCGGAATCTGGAGCGCCGCGCAGCACGTCTTTGGACGGAACCCCGTGCTGTTCCCCAACTACTACACTCCGGCCTGGCTCACCGAAGGCCTAGCTGTCTACTACGAGTCGCGCTTCACCAGCGGCGGCCGACTGCTCGGGAGCTATCACTCCGCCGTTGCACGTGCCGCGGCCGTCGATCACCTCGTTCCAACACTGGACCAGCTGTCGCTCGCGACATCCAGGTTCCCGTTCGGTGAGTCCGTGTACGTGTACGGTTCGTTCGTCTGGGACGATCTCGCTCGCCGCCACGGCGCGGAGCGTGTCCCGGAATTCGTGGAGCGTGCGAGCGGAGCGACCATCCCGTTTCTCCTCAACAGAGAAGCGAAGCAGACATTCGGCGAGACGTTCACGCATGCGTGGGAACACTGGCGCGACTCGGCGCTCACACTCGTTTCTGACTCATCACGGCGAACCCGCGCGAGCAATGCGAGTGTGGTCCTCGACAGCGCACAGGCACACGAGATTGCCGGAGGCGGGCGACAGATCGTCTTCCCGCGCTGGCGCGGCGGTTCGACAGTGGTGTACGTAGGGAACAACGGCCGTGAATCGGAGGGGCTGTACGCAGCCTCCGTGAGGAGAGGGGGAGGGGGAGGGGGAGCCGCGAGCGGAGCTCCCGAGCGCATTGCGCGGCGCAACTCGCTGGACGTCAACGCGCCAGGACCGGACGGTGCTGTTGTCTTTTCGCAAGCGCAGTATCTGGATCGCTTCCACACGTCAGGCGACCTGTACATCGAGCGCGGCGGCACTGCGGAGCGAATCACGTTCGGCGCTCGGTTGAGTGCTCCCGACGTACGCCCAGACGGAGAAATCGTTGCCGTGCAGACCGTGCCTGCGGCCACGCGACTCGCTCGCGTCTCTGCGCCGGACACACGCGGCGCGCGAATCACGCGCATCACCCCGATGACGAGCGTCAGTGTTGACACTCAGTGGGCGGCGCCTCGCTGGTCGCCTGAGGGCGCGCGCGTCGCTGCTGTACGTACCTTCGCCGGCACGAGCGAGGTTGTGACGCTGGACGCCGCTGGTGGCACTGTTCGCGTACTGGCGCGCGCCAACGCGGTACTGCGCTCGCCGGCCTGGTCTCCTTCAGGCACTTCGGTGCTGTTCACGTCGGACGAGACCGGTTCGTCGCAGCTTTATGCAGTTTCCGCAACCTCCGGGACCGCCCGGCGTCTCACCGCGGATGTTGGAGGCGTTTACGGGGTGGATGTTGTTCCCATCGGCTCCGGGGGAGACTCCACACGGGTCGTGGCTACCGTGTTGCGCGGCGACGGCTATCACCTGATGGTATGGACGGTTGCGCGCTATGAGGTGGAGGGAGCAGTTGCGTCGTTGGACTCGTCGCGTGCTCTTGCGGGGAAGCCGTCTGCGTTGAAGGCAGATGCGGCCTGGCTCGTCGGTCGTGATAGCTCGCGCGCGACGCGGTATTCACCCTGGCGCACACTCGTCCCGACCTACTGGTCGCCAACGGTCGCTCAGGAAACGCAGGGGAGAGGCGCGCTGATCGGCGCACTCACGAGCGGACACGACGTCATCGGGCGCCACTCGTATTACGTCGAGGGCGACGTGAACACGAGCAACGGGAATGTGGATGCCGGGGCGCAATACAGCTACGAGCGGTTTATCGAGCCCGTTATCACGACGTTGCTGCAACAATCGTGGTCGTACTCCACCATCACGCGCGGTGGTAAACCTGCCGGTGATCTGGAGCAGCAGAGCCGGCTCTTCCAGTTGCACGCGACTTTCGTGCGACCACGCGCGCGGACCTACTCAGCTGTAACCGTGGGCGCCGAGTTGGAGGAACGCGTTTATGGCACCAATCCTGGCGATCTCCAGCCGCACCTGGACCCGTTCTATTCCGCCGCGCACCGCTACCCCGCGGCTGTCGTGGCTGCTGTCTTCTCCAACGTCCAGCGGCCAACTCTGAGCATCTCGGCCGAGGACGGCGTGGTGCTGAGCGGGTCGGTGCGGCAGCGTTGGGCGGGTACGGCGCAGGCGGGTGGCCGCACCGCGGTCGCGGTTGCGAGGGGCTACAAGTCACTGAATCTTCCCGGCTTCGCACATCACGTGATCGCGCTTCGCGCCGCGGCCGGGGTGGCCGACAGCCGCTCGCCCAGCGAGTACACGGTGGGTGGCATCAGCGGATCGTCACTCGAAGTCGTGCCCGGGATCTCGATCGGGAGTGCCGGGCGCACTTTCCCGACGCGCGGCTTTCTCGCCGGCAGCGAGACCGGGATCCGTGCCGTGTCCGTGAGCGGTGAGTACCGCCTCCCGCTGGCGATCCCGTCCCGTGGCCTGGGCTTATTCCCGCTGTTCCTGGACAAGGCATCGGCCGCCTTTTTCGCCGATGCGGCTCGCGCCTCCTGCCCGTCCGGCTCTACTCCCGTGTGCTCGCCATCCACTGCCGATGGACCCACCCTCGCGTCCGTTGGGGCTGAGCTGGACCTGGACTCGGCGCTCCAGTTCGACGTGCCGTACCGGTTCCGCGTGGGAGTGGCGCATCCAGTGCGCGGCGCGGCCTATGCTGGCGCCTTGAATTTGAGTGCGTTCCTGACCGTGGGTGGGAGCTTCTAGTCGGGCCCGAACGGCTCGGCAATTCCAAGGTATTCCGGCATGCGCGATGCAACCACGTGATTCTGAGCAAATAAACATGCGAGCGAGAATGCGTGACCTCAGCGCGGTCATGGGCCGAATCATAAGCGTACTTGACGCCAGCAATTCTAAGTCGCTGTACAGCAAAGGCTTAGGATTTCAACGAGGCGCTGGATTCACAATTATGCACGGTTAATATCACAAACGTCGGATGTTGCCCCTTGTGTGGAGCGGCAGTGTATACAACTTAGGCATCACAGATGTTCGTGATGTTGTAAGCGCAACTCGTTGCAACGTAAGGAGTTACGTCTGGACTGGCGCGGAAACACGAACGCAGGTAAACTCACCGCCCCTGACCTAACAGCAAAAAAGCGCTGAAGGTCTCCCAATAGAAGTCGAGTCGCACCGCCCCGTGGTACCTCCCACGGCGCAAACAATCAGAAGAGCAGGTTGCCACAGATGACAGACGCCCCAGTCCCCCCGTCCTTGCCCGATGCGCAGTTGAATTCCAATGCGCGCACGGTTCTCGCCAAGCGCTACCTCGTCAAGGACCGGTCCGGTGAACCCGTGGAGCGCCCGGAGGACATGTTCTGGCGCGTTGCCTCGGTGGTTGCCGCGGCTGACCGTCGCTACGGCGCCAGCACCAGCGCCGTGCAGGCACTTACCGAAGAGTTCTACCTCCTGATGACCCAGCGCCGGTTCGAGCCCAACTCGCCGACCTTGATGAATGCGGGTCGTCCACTGGGGCAGCTTTCAGCTTGCTTCGTGCTGCCGGTGGAGGACGCACTGGCCAATGGCCAGAACGGCATCTACGATACCCTTCGCTCCATGGCGCTCATTCATCAGAGCGGAGGTGGAACGGGATTTTCCTTCTCTCGTTTGCGCTCGAAAGGTGCGATGGTCCGCTCCACGACGGGCGTCGCTTCCGGTCCCATTTCCTTCATGGAGCTGTACGACGCGTCCACCAACGCCGTCAAGCAAGGGGGAACCCGTCGCGGTGCTAACATGGGAATTCTGCGCGTCGATCACCCGGACGTGCTCGACTTCATCAGCTGCAAGGAAGACCTCAACAAGATCACCAACTTCAACATCTCCGTTGGCATCACGGCGAGCTTCATGGAGGCGGTAAAGGCGGGAACCATGTACGGTCTGGTCGAGCCGTCCACGGGCGAGACGGTCGCGCAGCTCGACGCGCGCATGGTATGGGAGAAGATGATCGACGGCGCGTGGCGCACCGGTGAGCCGGGATGCTTCTTCATCGACGAGGCCAACCGTTACAACCCGGTGCCACACATCGGGCCGTACGAGGCGACCAATCCGTGTGGCGAACAGCCACTGCTCCCCTACGACGTCTGCAACCTCGGCTCCATCAACATCGGCTACTACGTTCGTGACGGCTTGATGGACTGGGACGCGATGAAGAGCGATGTGCATCTCGCCACTCGTTTCCTCGACAACATAATCGACGTAAACAAGTACCCGCTCCCCGAGATCGATGCGCTGTCCAAGCGCATTCGCCGGATCGGGTTTGGTGTGATGGGCTTTGCCGACGCGCTCGTTCGCCTGGGCATTCCGTACAACTCGCCCGAAGGTATCGAGTTCGGTGGCACGCTGCAGGAGTTCGTTGATGTCGAATCCAAGCGTGAGAGCGAGCGGCTGGCCAGTCAGCGCGGTGCTTTCCCTGAATGGGCGCGCTCCATCTGGGGACCGGACGAGACGTGCGCTCGGGACGCGCGTGGCGAGCGCATTCGGCCGATGCAGCTGCTGCGCAACTGCAACGTCACCACGGTCGCGCCCACTGGCACCATCTCCATCATCGCCGGCTGCTCGTCTGGAATCGAGCCGCTCTTCGCCGTCGCGTTCATGCGCAATCAGGCCGGCGTGATGATGCCGGACGTGAACGAAGACTTCCTCGCGATCGCCAAGCGCGAGGGGTGGTACTCCGACGATCTTATCGACCGCGTCGCGAAGGAAGGGCACATCCACTTCGCCGAAGTACCCAAAAAGTGGCAGCGCGTCTTCGTCACGGCGCACGACATCTCGCCGGAATGGCACGTCCGGATGCAGGCCGCCTTCCAGGAGCACTGCGACTCAGCCATCTCCAAGACCACCAACTTCCCGCACGCCGCGTCGCGCGAGGACGTGCGTGCGATCTACGAGCTGGCGTACGATCTCAAGTGCAAGGGAGTCACCGTGTATCGTGACGGGTCGCGCGACAACCAGGTGTTGTCCACCGGCGCCACGGCACAGGCTGCGGCTGATCGCGACGGGAAGGGTGACGCCAAGAGTGATCGCCGCGAAGTTGGCGAGCTGCAGGGGACCATCGCGGAGATGACGGCCGAGATCGATCGGCTCAAGCAGGTGCTGTACGACGCGGAGGCTGAGAACCTGCAGCGCCGGGCCAAGCGGTCGCGGCCAGACCGGCTGCGCAGCACCTCCATCCGGAAGGAGACGCCGCTCGGCACGATGTTCGTTCACATCACCGAAGACGACCGCGGTCAGGCGTTCGAAGTGTTCATCACGCTTGGCAAGGCCGGTGGCTCCGCGATGGCCGACGCCGAGGCGATGGGTCGCCTGATCTCGCTCGCGCTGCGCTCCGGTATCCCGATCCGTGAGCTGCACAAACAGCTGCGTGGGATCAGCTCCGACCGTGCGGTCGGACTTGGCGCCAACAAGGTGCTATCGGTGCCGGACGCGATCGGCATCGCGCTGGAAGAATGGATGCGCGAGAAGCAGGGTGTGCAGCAGGATCTGCTGCCGGAGAGGGGCGTGCAGCCTCCACAGCTTTCGCAGACTGCACGCCCGAGCCCGGAAATCGCGACCAGCGCCTCGGTCACGGGTCAGCAAGCGCAGATGGCGTTCGACGTCTACACCGGCGGCGAGCAGTTCATGCAGACGTGCCCGGATTGTGGCTCACAGCTGGAGCTGGCTGAAGGGTGCGCCAAGTGCCACGTGTGCGGCTTTTCGGAGTGTGGCTGAGATTGGTCTGACTTTGACAACGTGCGAAACCTGCCGCGGCTCCGATAGCTCGGCAGGTTCTTCGTTTCAGACTACAGTGGGAGGCGATAGCGCCCGCCCGTGCTCAAGCGCCATATTCGTGTGATCTCCAAACAGGTGGAATTCCACGTGGCCATACTTGTCCAGCGGGTCGCACGCCTGAGCGTCGCGGCGTTGCTCGTTACCGGTGGTTGCCACACTTACACTGCCGCTCCATCGACGCGACTGGGCGTCACACGCGCCAGCTCCGGTCCCATACAGGTGACCAGGACCGATCACAGCGTTGTGCCGCTAAAGGATGCCGACATCGTGCGGGATAGTCTGATCGGGACCGCTAACGATGGTTCGAATACGCGCATCGCGATCCCGCTCAGGGACATAACCGCCGTTGCTACGCGCGAGGTGGATGCGGGGCGCAGCTTGGCGCTGGGCGGTGGGGTCGGACTCGGAGCCATCGGCGTCTTCTTCATCCTACTTGTCGTCGTCATAAGTAGCACGAATTGGCAGTAGCAGCGAACAGGCAAGCGGTTCGCGGCGCTGCCGTAGATCATTCACTCCAACCAGCCACCGATCGCGATGAAAACTCATCCGCACGTGATATCACGCACGTTTCTCGCTCCCGTCGCAACTGCTGTGCTCGCCGCATTTGGGCTGAACCTCGGCGCTCAGACTCCCGCGCCGCAGACCCACACCCTCATGCCCACTCCGGAAACAGTGGCGTGGGGCTACTACGATGCCGCCGCAAAGCCAGTGCTGCGCGTGAACTCGGGGGATCACATAGTGGTTGGGACGCTCATCACCTCCAGTCCGACACGTCTGGAGGGGGCTGGCGTTCCGCCGGCGCAGGTGGAGCAGTCGCTGCGCGACATCTACAGCAAGGTCACCAACAAGGGGCCGGGCGGCCACATCCTCACGGGCCCTATCTATGTGAACGGCGCCGACTCGGGTGACGTCCTCGAGGTTCGAATTCAGAAGATCGACCTCGCGATTCCGTACGCGTATAACGCGTTCGGCGGGAAGAGCGGCTTCCTTCCGGAGGACTTCCCGTATTCGAAGATGAAAATCATTCCGCTGGACAAGCAGAAGATGGTGGCACACTTCAACGAGGGGATCGATATCCCGCTGCATCCGTTCTTCGGCAGCATCGGTGTGGCTCCGCCGGCTTCAATGGGGCGTCTGAACAGCGCGCCACCCGGTATTCATGCCGGGAACCTGGACAACAAGGAGCTGGTTGCGGGGACGGTGCTCTACATCCCCGTCCACACCGCGGGCGCGCTCCTGGAGATCGGCGACGGGCACGCTGGTCAGGGCAACGGCGAGGTCGATATCACGGCGATGGAAACGTCGCTGACGGGGACGTTCCAGGTGATCGTTCGGAAGGACATGCATCTCACGTGGCCTCGCGGCGAGACGCCCACGTACTGGATCGCCATGGGTACGGATAAGGATTTGGTGCAGGCGACCAAGACGGCGGTACGTCAGGCGATCGACTTCCTTGTGAGCCGCGGGCTGTCCAAGGACGAAGCATACATGCTCACCAGTGTGGCGTGCGATGTCGATATTACTGAATTGGTGGACGGCAACGTTGGCGTCCACGTAATGATCCCCAAAGCACTCCTTACGAACCATCCGCCCCAGCGCGCGGCGGCCGCCGGGCAGTGAGGCGCGTACTGGGGCGCGTACCTATATCCGTGCTTAAATTTCAGCGATAAGCGGGTCAGTGGGTCGGCAGACGGACCGTCTCTTACCGGAGTTGATGATGGACAAACGGCAGCTCGAAGCACTTGTGAAAAAGAATGCGGCCAAGGCGGCACAGGCTACCACCGTGCGGAAGGGTTTCGGCAAGAAGTACGACGTGAACCTGGCAGATGATCCCGTGGACGAGGCATCACTGAAGGAGCGCGAACGGAGTGAGAACTTCTTTACCGAGATGCGTAAGCGCGAGTTCTGATGACGCACGCAGGGCACTCGCACGCAGGGCACGATCACGGTCACGCACATGGCCACGCGCACGGCCACAGCCACGCACCAGCGAGCTACAATGGCGCGTTCGCAATTGGAATCAGCCTCAACGTCGCCTTCATCATCGTCGAGGTGGTGTACGGGCTGAGGGCGAGCTCGCTGGCGCTGGTGGCTGATGCTGGGCACAATCTGAGCGATGTGCTCGGGTTGGGCTTGGCGTGGGTTGCGGCGGTACTCGCCACAAGGCAGCCAACGCGCCGGCACACCTACGGACTGCGTCGTAGCTCGATCCTGGCAGCGCTGGGGAATTCCATCTTCCTGCTCGTCACGATCGGTGCGATCGCCTGGGAAGCAATTGGGCGGCTGCGTAGCCCCGACGTCGTTGCCACCGGGACGGTGATATGGGTCGCGGCGCTCGGCATCGTCATCAACACGGCGACCGCGCTCTTCTTCATGTCGGGCCGTAAGGGAGATCTCAACATTCGCGGTGCGTTCCTGCACATGATAGGCGATGCGGCCGTCTCGGCGGGTGTGGTCGTCGCCGCGATTGTCATGGCCGCGACCGGCTGGCTCTGGCTTGATCCGGCGATGAGTCTGGTGATCGTTGCGTTGATCACGGTAGCCACGTGGGGCCTTCTGACCGAGTCGCTGCATCTGGCGCTCGATGCGGTTCCCGTGAGCGTCAACGCGCACGCGGTGGAAGAATATCTGCGCACGCTCCCCGGAGTTGCGGAGGTGCACGATCTGCACATCTGGGGGATGAGCACGACCGAAGTGGCGCTCACCGCGCATCTCGTCAAGCCCGTTCTGGATGATGACGACCAGCTCCTTCTGGAAGCATGCAAGGAGTTGAGCGATCACCACGGCATTAGGCACTCCACCTTTCAGATAGAGCGTGGCCACGGGCCGCATGCATGCGAACTGGCGCGAGCTGATGTAGTCTAGGACTTCAGCCAGCCGCCCGTGAAGCCGGCGCGCGTGAGCCCGTTAATGATGTACGGGCAGTGGCGGAGTAGTTGCCAAATGAGTCCCGATCTGTAGTTCTCGATCATGAGTACGACCGGTCCCTGATCTATGGCATAATGCCCACTCGCGACCCAACCAGTTTCCGCGGTCCCGGATTCGCTCCCGTTCGCGCCGGATGGAAACGTGGGATTGTAGCTGCACTTGTAGCCGAATTCACCTGTTGTATCGGGGCGTGTCTCGTCCAGGTGGCGTAGCGCCGGGAGCACAATTTCGGGCGCGAAGGGAAGCGACGCTGCGACGGACCATGGAGACAGCGTTCCGTCGTCAGCGCCATATGGCACCCCGCGAGCACGGTACGCGTAGAACCTCCGATCCACACCGTCGATGTTCAATTGCGCTGGGCCGGGACCGTCGCTCGCCGTGATTCCCCACGACCACTCGTTGTAACCGTCGAAACCGTACGGATTTCGCCTTGCGTATTCACGTTGCACATAGGTCGCGCGCCGGCTGTTCTCAAAGTAGTCGATACCTTTGGCGCGCATGAATGCGTCCTGCACTCCGCGGAAGTCGATCCAGATGTGACTGAGCTGGTGGATGAAGAGCGGCCCAGCGTAGAGAAAATCGTGTCCGTAGATGCGTTTCCATCTGTACGTCGATGTCCAGCGAGCATAGCTATCCGCCGATATCGGATGGGTGGGCGAGCCGAGTGCCAGGATGTACAGGAATAATGCCTCGTTGTAACCGCACCATCCGTAGGGCAGGAAGCCTCGCCCCGGCCGCCAGCCGTGCCGCAGTGCGCCGTCCGGAGCAACGGCCCAGGACCAGTCGGCTCTTCGGTACAGCGCGTCTGCCAGCACCCGAATCTCCTGCTCGCCGGGGTGCGACCCGTTGAAGTACGCGGCCGCCACGAGCGCGCCGGCGAACAAAATGCCCGAGTCGACGGTCGAGAGCTCCGATCGCCCGTACCGACACCCTGTGTGTGGGTCCAGGAAGTGATAGAAGAAACCGCGGTATCCGGTCGCGTTGCGTGCTCCGCTCTGATCCGCAGCACACAGGAAGCGTAGCGACTTGAGCACGTAATCCATTGCTTCAGCCCTGGCAACGAACTCGCGCGCGGCGGCCACTGCATAACATGCGAGCGCAAAGCCACTGCCGGCGATCGTTGCGGGTGACCCGTCGCGCGTGCTGTCGCGCACCAGACCGGTGCTGTCGTCCGACATTCGGCGGAAGTACTCGAAGGTTGCGCGCTCGAGCGCGGCCATCCGCGCCGCGTCGGGATCTTCGCCTTCTGCATGGAGCTGTAGCGGCAAATCAGTCAAGCTGGACGGAGTGAACAATGGCTTTACAATGTGTGTAATACTGCGTTTGCAATACGGCGCGTGCAATACTACTGCTAATCAATGGCGACTCAATACATGGATCGAGAATCGGTAATCACATGTCCGCAGTGCGGCGACAGGACGTGCGCGGAAATGCCGCTGGATGCGTGCCAGTTCTTCTACGAGTGTCCAGCGTGCGCATCGCTGTTGCGCCCCAGACCCGGCGATTGCTGCGTGTTCTGCTCTTACGGCAGCGTGCCATGTCCGCCGCGCACCGACTGCGACTGCACTGGCGGAACGAAGTAGCGTCTGCCGGGGTGATCGGTGGGCTCGTTGCGGCGGTATTCGGCTGTATCGAGCATCTGGCAATCCCGAGCGGAACGCCTGCGAAGCACGTCGGGCGACTTCATGGGATTGGGAACGTGGTGGTGCTGCTGTAGCTTGCCATTCATGAAATCCATTCGAAGTAGCGGTGCGGCAGTGCTCAGGGCGGCCTGCAGGGCGACATTCTCCGCTGCCCTGCTTGCGGCAAGCGGATGTCAGTACCTGCAGTTCCTGCCATTTCTCAAGGCTCCTGTCAACACGGCTGCGCAAGGCGCCAGGTCGACGGAGCGAGGGCCGGCGTTCGCATCTTTGGAGGGCGCGAGGAGCACCGTCGACCCGCGTTCAGATTGGGGTGTGTACAACAACACTCTTACCAGCGAGCGCTTTTCTCCGCTCGCGCAGGTGAACGTCACCAATGCCGCGCAGCTACGACCGGTGTGTACGTTCCCGTTGCACGAGCAGGCGAGCATGCAGACTGGACCGATCGTGGTCGGCGGTGTGATGTACGTCACGACGGACGTAAGCACGTTCGCGATCGATGCCGCCACGTGCGGCCTGCGATGGAAGCACACGTACCGGTACTCGCCGCAGCCGGACTACAATCTCAAGGTTAACCGGGGCGTGGCATACATGGACACGCCCGATGGACCGCGGCTGTATCGCGGCGCCAATGATGGGCGCGTCTATGCGTTGGATGCGCGGACAGGTGAGGAGACGTGGAACGTTCTTGCTGGCGACGTCAAGAAGGGCGAGACCTTTCCCGCGGCTCCGGTGGCCTGGCACGGGCTGGTGTACATCGGCAACGCTAGCGGCGATAACTACGCTGTTACGGGGCGCATGATGGCACTGGACGCACGCACCGGCGCTCGCGTGTGGAGCTTTGATCTCATCCCGAGTACCGGCGAGGCGAATGGCACGTGGCCGGCCGAGACAGATCATGTACCGCGCGGTGGGGCGACCACCTGGACTTCGTACACGCTGGATACGCTGTCAGGCTCGCTATACGTGCCGACGGGGAACGCGGCGCCAGACTTCCTCGAGAGCGTGCGTGTGGGGCTGGACAGCTACACCTATTCAGTCGTGGTGCTCGACGCGCGTACGGGCGTATTCCGGCGCGTGTATCATCTACTGCCGCGCGATTTTCACGATTGGGACGTTGCTGCTGCGCCAGTGCTGCTCACCACAGCGGGGGGTCGGAAGTTGGTGGCCGAGGCGGGGAAGGATGGGCACCTGTACGGGATCGATCGTGACGGCGGGCAGATATTGTACAAGACAGTGTTGACCACACTGCTGAATGCGGACGCGCCACTCACGGCCAGTGGGACGCGATTCTGCCCTGGCGTGCAGGGCGGCGTGGAGTGGAACGGGCCGGCGTATGCGGCTGCGACCAATACGCTGTACGTGGGCGCTGTGGACTGGTGCACCACTGTGCGCATCGATCCGCCCGGGAAGCTCAAGGGGAAGATGGGGATACCCTGGACCGGGAGCGCGCGACTGATGGATCCGTTCGGCGTCATGGATCCGCTGACCCAGCGGCACGGCCGATTGACAGCCGTTGACGCAGATGATGGGAGCGTGCGCTGGCGCTACGAGTCGGCGTCACCGCTGGTGGCGGGGGTCACAGCGACGGCTGGCGGGCTGGTCTTTGCCGCAGATCTTAGTGGGAACGTACTCGGCTTCGACGCCCGCACGGGCGCTGTGATCTTCCGGTACAACACGGGCCAGCCGATCGGCGGCGGCATCGTTTCCTATGCGGTTGCGGGAAAACAGTATGTCGCTGTGGCATCCGGGCTGCACGCTCCGCTGACGTGGCAGGTGAAGAGCTCCCCGGCGAAGGTGGTGATCCTGTCACTTCCGTGACACTGCTGCGCAGGTAGGTGTGCCCGGTCCAACTCCGGACGGTCTGGTTAATGCACCCAGCTTCCGAGGCGGCTGATCCGTGCAGTACTGTACGGGCATGGGCTGCGCAGCACCTCCTCCACCAAATGTCGGAGACAATGTGACTTCAGTACCCCAGTTACCCCGCGGACTATCACTCGCATTGGCCGCGGGTTTTCTTTCGCTCGTCGCGGGCTGCTCCAAGTCCGCGCCGAACGTCGCTGACACTACGACGGCCGTGATGAGCGACAGCTCGAGAGCGCAGGCGAGCCCTACGGCACCAGCGCCAGCGATGGCCAAGCCCGACTCCCAGATGCAGGCCGTGTTGGATCAGCTCACTGCACTCGGCCCCAAACCACTCGAAACTCTAACGGCGGTTGAGGCTCGGAAGCAGCCTTCGGCAGCCGATGCCGTAAAGGCTCTGCTGAAGAAGGAAGGAAAGTCGACGGCCCCAGATCCGGCCGTCACTACTGTGGACCGGAGCATTCCCGGGCCCGGCGGTTCAATTCCGGTCCGCGTGTACACGCCAGTCGCGGGCAAGGGACCGTTCCCTGTCATCGTGTACTACCACGGTGGCGGCTGGGTCGTTGCCAACATCCAGACCTACGATGCAGGTGCTCGCGCGTTGTCCAAGCTGGCGAACGCCGTCGTGGTGTCGGTTGGCTATCGCCAGGCGCCGGAGCACAAATTTCCCGCCGCTCATGACGATGCATTTGCGGCATACCAGTGGGCGCTCAAGAACGCCCACTCAATCAAGGGTGATTCGACCAAGGTCGCAACGGCAGGTGAGAGGGCGGGTGGTAATCTCGCGATTGCAACAGCCATGGCTGCACGCGACGCTGGCGTTAAGCTCCCCGTGTATGTGCTTTCTGTGTACCCCATAGCTGGGTCGGATACCAATACGGTGTCGTATCGTGAGAATGCGATGGCCAAGCCGCTCAGCAAGGCTGCCATGGTATGGTTCCTCAACCAGTACGCTCGTACCCCAGCGGACTGGAAGGACCCGCGCATCGACCTGGTGCACGCGAACCTGAAGGGGCTCCCGCCCACGACGGTCATCACGGACCAGATCGATCCCCTCCGTTCCGAGGGCGAGATGTTGGCGCAGAACCTCAAGAATGCCGGCGTCGACGTGCGCTACAAGAACTTCGACGGTGTCACTCACGAGTTCTTCGGAATGGGTGCGGTTCTCGACAAGGCCAAGGACGCCAATCAGTATGGGGCGGACGGTCTCAAGGGCGGCTTCAGCAAGTAACGCGCGGTAGCTGCACGCAGCAGGGCTGCTCGGTGGAGGCACTGAGTAGCCCTGCTGCACACGGATCCCCTCTCCGCCCGCAATCAACGATGGGAACAGGAAGACTCGAAGCCTTCAGTGATGGTGTCATCGCCATTCTCATCACCATCATGGTGCTTGAGCTGCGGACGCCGCACAGCGCTGAACTGGGGTCGCTGTACCCTCTGCTTCCGGTCTTTGCCAGCTACGTGTTGAGCTTCGTCTACCTCGGCATCTACTGGAACAATCATCATCACATGCTCCTCGTGACCGAGGAGATTGACGGTGCGATCCTGTGGGCCAACCTGCACCTGCTGTTCTGGCTATCACTGGTTCCGTTCGTCACTGGGTGGATCGGGGAGAATCACTTTGCGGCGGTCCCGATGGCGGCCTACGGCGTCGTCATGCTTTTCGCCGCGATCGCGTATTGGATGTTGCAGCGCGCGATCATCGTCAGGCAAGGTGAGCACTCGCTCCTCGCTGCGGCGGTCGGGGGCGATGTGAAAGGAAAGATCTCGCCGGTGCTGTACCTCGTCGCGATTCCGTGCGCCTTCGTGCACCAGTGGATTGCGGGCGGCGTTTACGTGGCAGTGGCAATCATGTGGCTGATTCCAGACCGGCGGATCGAGCGCGTATTGGAGGCCAGGTCCGCTGTACGGACAGCGTCGAAGCCGTTCGGGTGAGAGTGCTCTCGTTGCGCGCACTGTCGTCGCGCTAGTGATGCGCTGAAGATCGCTTGCACTTCGATTGCGTCGATATGGCATCAACGCCGATCTTCTCGCGGCTCAAAGCTGTTGCTCGCACTCTCTGCCACAGCTGCCGGCGTACAGCTGCCGTTCATCATGGCTGTTGCCTGGAGTTGCGTTCCGATGCATGCTTACGCCGCGCTTATTCCTGATCAGAATTGTAGCGCACGTCAGTCACTGAGGAACGTATGTCCGAATTAACTCCCGATCCCGATCGCCAGCGCGTAATCAGCCGGCGCGCTTTCGTGGGCGCAGGCGTGGCTGGCGCGATTGCGACCGCTGTTGGTGTCGACACACGCTCGGCAGCTGCTTCTCCGCCGCATTCGGCGCCGGAGGTCGCGTCGTTCGAGCTGGAGGAGCTTACGCTGGCTGATCTACAGAGCGGGATGGCGAGTGGTCGCCATACCTCGGTGTCGCTCTGCAAGGCATATCTTGGCCGCATCGAGCAACTGGACCGCCAGGGTCCCACACTTCGCGCCGTGCTCCAGCTCAACCCCGAGGCGCTCGCCATCGCGGCGGGACTTGATGCGGAGCGAAAGGGCAGAGGAGTGCGCGGCCCGCTGCACGGAATTCCGGTCCTGATCAAAGACAACATTGGGACTCACGACAGGATGACGACCGCTGCGGGGTCGCTCGCGCTCGCGTACTCGGTGCCTCCGCGCGACTCGTTCGTTGCCGAGCGGCTGCGTGCGGCCGGCGCTGTCATGCTCGGCAAGACCAATCTGAGCGAGTGGGCCAATTTCCGCTCCACGCACGCGTCTAGCGGTTGGAGTGGCCTTGGTGGACAGACGCGCAATCCATACGCGCTGGACCGGACGCCGTCCGGTTCGAGTTCGGGCTCGGGAACCGCAGCCTCGGCCAATTTGTGTGCAGTCGCCGTGGGCACCGAGACCGATGGCTCGATCACCTCTCCGTCTTCGGTCGCGTCGCTCGTTGGCATCAAGCCTACGGTGGGCCTAGTCAGTCGTTCAGGGATAATTCCCATCTCGCACTCACAGGATACAGCTGGCCCAATGGCGCGTACCGTCACCGATGCCGCCATTCTCCTCACGGTCATCGCTGGCGTGGACCCGCGCGATCCGGCGACGACCGTCGCGAGTGGCCAGCCGGTGATCGATTACACCCGCTTCCTCAACGCGGGTGGTCTTCGCGGCGCGCGCATTGGCGTCGCGCGAAAGAAGTACTTCGGCTACAGCGTCCACGCTGATCGCATCGCAAATGAGGCACTCGATACGATGCGGCGCGCCGGCGCGACCATCGTGGACCCCGCCGATATTGCTACAGCAGCCAATCTCGACGCGGAAGAGTTCGACGTGTTGCTGTACGAGTTCAAGCACGACCTCAACGCATATCTGGCGTCGCTCGGTCCCGCGGAGCGGATGAAGTCGCTCAAGGATTTGATTGTGTACAACGATCAGCACCCCGCTGAGGAGATGCCGTTCTTTGGCCAGGAGATATTTACGATGGCAGAAGCCAAAGGGCCGCTGACCGACAAGAAGTACCTCCAGGCGCTGCGTAATGGGCACACGCGCTCTCGCGCTGAGGGGATCGATGCGACCATGACCAAGCACCGCCTCGACGCCATTGTCGCACCGACACAGGGACCGCCAGGACTGATCGATCTGGTGAATGGCGATGCTGGCAGCGGAAGTGCCACCTCTCCCGCAGCAATCGCGGGATATCCACACATCACCGTCCCTGCTGGATACGCGTTCGGGCTGCCGGTTGGCATCTCTTTTATTGGGCGCGCGTGGAGCGAGCCGACGCTCATCAAGCTCGCCTACGCTTTCGAGCAGGCTAGTAAGGTGAGGAAGGTTCCAAGGCTACTGCTCACGGCGCAACTTGCGTGATCGACCGCAAGCTGCGCCCGCGGTCATGCTGCCGCGGCGCAGCACCTTTCGCGTTCCAGGATCGACGTCGAATCTTGGTGCCGGCTTCGACTGTGTTGGAATCGCTGTAGATCTGTGGCTTACCGCGAGCGCAACCGTTATCGGGAGTACCTACGTCGTCAGGCGATCGGGTACGCTGGCGCAGCTCGATTGTGCGGCAGAGGATGACCTGTTGGTGCAGGCATTCGTTGCCGCGTGCAGATACCGTGAGCGTGATCTCCCACCGGGCGTCACGTTCGAAGTGGATTCTGCAATCCCGGTCGCGCGCGGACTCGGTTCGTCGGCCGCGGCCATTGTTGCGGGCGTCGTGCTCGCGAGCGATCTGCTGGCCATGGCGCTTACAGAACGCGAGATCATCGATGTCGCGGCCAGCGTGGACGGTCATCCGGATAACGTTAGCCCGTCGGTAATCGGCGGGGCCGTCCTTTGCGTTCACACCGGGCCGCTCACTTACGCAGTCGCGCCGCTCCGGGTGCACCCATCCATCCGCCTGATTTTCGCCATCCCCGACTTTGAGTTTCGCACGTCGACCGCGCGTGCCGTACTTCCGGCGACGCTCCCCTTCGCCACCGCCGTAGATGCCGCGGCGCGCGCGGCGGCACTGGTGACCGGCCTCGGCACCGCGAACGAACAGCTCTTGCGCGCGGGGCTCGCTGACGTACTCCACGTTCCGTTCCGCCGCGACCGCGTGACTGGCTATGACACGGTGACGCGCGCTGCGTGTGATGCCGGCGCTGTGGGCGCGACGCTCAGCGGCTCAGGCTCGGCAATAGTAGCCGTGATGACGAGTGGCGCTGATCCCCATGTAGTCGGCGACGCGATGTTGGCGGCCTGGCGCAGCGCAGGTGTCGAGGCTCGGATCCTGACCAGCAGTGCCGACGTCGAGGGGCTGTCGACCGCAGATGCCGCGGGCGCTGCGGGAGCGTTGCGGAAGGGTTCCTGACGAGTCACTGAACAGCATTAGGTGCCGCTAAAGCGCTACTGACGTTAAGCCGGAGGGCGGGTCATATTTGTCCGATGATCTGTAGCGGGCGCCCACGTGGGGCTGACAATGGCGGCGTCGATGGTCGCCCCCAATGAAATATCAGATCATTGCCGTAGTGCTCGTCGTGGCGCAAATCGCATTCGCGGTGCTGGTCGCGGCGCTCGATTATACCACTCGCTCACGTGAGCGAGCGTCGCAGGACGGACGTGGCGGAAAGGGAGAATCCGCTGCCGCCGAAGCGGCAGAAGCGCGCCGCATACTCTCGGCCAGTCCATCTTCGGCCGAGGTAACCGCGGCAGTCCGCCGATCAAGAAGTCCGGAGGCAACGCAGGCCCTGTTGGTATACGCGGTGGACCGTATTGCGCCAGGCGAACGCGCAGCTCTTGGCGCGGCGCTGCACACCGAGCCGCGGGTGCGTCGAATTCTCGACGGCGCCAAGTCCCCGCTGTGGTGGAGGCGACTCGCTGCCGCCCGCATTCTTGCATTGATCGCCGACGAGAGCGACCTTCCCGCCATCCGGCGGCTCCTGTCGGATACGCACCCTGCCGTCCAAACCGCAGCGGGAGCATGTCTGGGGCGGCACGTTGACGAGGAGCTCCTCATGCGCATGATTGACGGGCTCTCGACCGCATCATCCGCGGTGCGCGCGTACCAGCTCGGCGTTCTGAGCCAGCATGGCAAGCTCGCCGCCCCGCTACTCCTCGATCGAATTCGCGCCGATGCGCCGCCGCACAAGCTATATGCATACGTGCACGCAGTCGCGGCGCTGGACGACACGGAGTGCATGGCGCGGGTCGCCGATCTGTCGACCCACGCCCATCCAGAGGTGCGGGTCGCGGTCGCACGCGTACTGCGGAGTACTCCGGGCGACTCGTTCCACATCAAGCTGCTATCAATGCTGCGAGACCCCGATTGGCGGGTGCGTGCGCAGGCGGCGCGCGGACTGAGCACCCTGAGCGATCCGGCCACGGTGCAGGAGTTAGTGCGCGCGCTGACCGATCCCACGTGGTGGGTCCGCTTTCGTGCGGGGCTGGCGTTGGCCGGGATGGGAGAGCCCGGACGCGAGGCCCTCGAAGAGGCGCGTGGACACCCTGACCGGTACGCCAGAGACATGGCGGTGCTGGTCGGCGGCCTCTCCGCGGCGAGTGTAACGGAGCTCTCAGCGGGGTGAGCTGGAACAGCGCATTCGCCGGAGTAATGACCGCGATCATGATGTTTTTCCTGGCCGTGAACTCGTTCCAGGCGCTGCTACTCATGTTTGCAATTCCGGAGCTCTGGTCGCACTGGCAGCTGTCAGACGATGAGTACTTCCAGGCGCTGGTCGGGACCGAGGCGTTGCCGCCGATTTCTGTTGTAGCCACGCTGCACAATCCCGAACGCAACGCCGCGGATCTCGCTCACATGCTGCTGGATCTACAGTATCCGCGGCACGAGGTGGTGCTCGTCACCGATGCCGCTGACGGCCGCGCGCTTGCCTTGCTCACGGCCGAATTCGAGCTGTACCAGGTGCCGCCGGCGTTCACTGTCAATCTCCGAACAAAGCCGGTGCGAGCGTACTACCGCTCCCAAACGCATCCTCGCCTCCTCTGCATCGATAAGGAGGCCGGCGGTAACGGGGATGCTATAAACACCGGACTCAACGCATCTCGCTACCCGCACGCGCTGGCAGTCGCGCAGGACATAGTCTTCGAGCCCGATGCGCTCCTCAGGCTTACCAGGCCCTTCCTCCTGGACCGCTCCGTGGTTGCCGTGGGTGGCACTCTGCGCCCAGCGAATGGCTCATACCTGGAGAATGGCAGGCTCGTCTCGGGCCGGGTGCAGGGGTGGGCACTCGGCTGCCAGACCATCGAATACATGCGAAACTTTCTGTTCCAACGGCTGGGTTGGAACAGGATTGCGAGCAATCTGATTTTCCCCGGCAACACGGTGTTATTCAAGCGGGAGCACGTCTTTGCGGTCGGCGGTTTTGATCCGGACATCAGCATTCCGGCGGTCGATCTCGACATTCGCTTGCACCGGCACCTCACCGAGAAAGGTGTCAATCCCCGCATGCCGGTGATTCCGGATCAGATCGCCTGGGCGAACGTGCCGGAGGACATCGCCGGCGTTGCGCGCGCGAGACGGAGCTGGCAGCGTGGGCTCTTGCGATCCCTCCGAGACACTTCGCCCATTTTCGGCAACCCGGAGTTCGGGGCCTTCGGGATGCTTGCGATCCCTTATTTCTGGATCGCGATCGTGATCGCCCCGGTCATTGAGCTGATCGGCTATGCCGGGCTCGTGGTCGGCGCGGCTACGGGCATCCTCGATTCACCCTTTGTAGTTGCCTATTTGGCCGCAGTCGTGGGATACGGCATGCTACTATCAGTATGGACCGTCATACTCGAGGGGCTCACGTTCCAGCGCGCGTCCCGGCCGCAGGAACTGGCGCGGCTCGTTTTCTTCGCAGTAGTAGAATCGCTCGGCTATCGCCAGCTCGTGGCTTGGTACCGTGCCAGCGCATACTTCCTCGATCGTCCTCAAACCGCACGAGAAAATGGATAACCATCGCTTACAGGCCCTACACGACGCCGGTCAGTCAATCTGGCTCGACTACATAGATCGTACGATGCTGCACAATGGCGACCTGGAGCGGCGCCTCACCGACGAGGTGCTCACCGGGATGACCTCCAACCCGACCATCTTTGAGAAGACGCTGGCGGAAGGATCGGCGTACGATGATCAGCTGCGTTCGGCGCCCGCGGGACTTCAGCCGTGGCAGCTTTTCGAGCTGGTGGAGACCGAGGATGTGCGCGCCGCGTGCGACGTGTTCGCCGACATCTACAACAGCACCGGCGGGAAGGACGGCTTCGTCTCGATCGAGGTTTCTCCCGGTGTATCTCACGACGCCAACAGGACTGTGGAGGAGGCCCGCCGGCTGTGGCAGACCGTCAACCGGCCAAACGTCATGGTCAAGGTTCCCGGCACCCAGGAGGGGTCCAAAGCCATCTACCGACTGCTGGCCGAGGGGATCAACGTCAACATCACTCTGTTGTTCGCCGTCGAGGCGTATGAGGCAGTGGTAGAGGCTTACATCAGCGCGCTGGAGGACCGTGCGAAGCGTGGCGAGCCGGTGGACCGCATGGCGTCGGTCGCGAGTTTCTTCGTCAGCCGCGTGGACACGGAGGTCGATAAACGGCTAGAGGCGATCGGCGGCGATGCCACCAAACTTGAAGGCAAAGCCGCGATCGCGAATGCGAAGATGGCGTACGCCGTGTTTCAGCAGAAGTTTTCCGGGCCCCGTTGGGAGGCGCTCAAGAGCAAGGGGGCGCGCGTTCAGCGGCCATTATGGGCGAGCACCAGCACCAAGAACCCCGCGTATCGCGACGTGATGTACGTCGAGCAGCTCATCGGCCCCGACACCGTGAACACGATGCCACCCAAGACCATCGAGGCGTTCCGCGATCACGGGGTCGTTGCGCGAACGGTAGACGCTAACGTCGATCAGGCGCGGGCCGAGCTCGATGCACTGCAACGTGTGCAGGTCGACATGAAAGACGTGACCGACGTGTTGCTGCGCGAGGGGATCGAGAGCTTCGAGAAGTCGTTCCAGTCGCTCATCTCGGGGCTGGAAAAGAAGCGCACCGAACTGCGTCCCAGCGCAGCCTGATGCCGCATACCCGTCGAACCAAGATTGTATGTACGTTAGGGCCCGCAACATCCACGCTGGACAGTATTCGCGCGATAGCGGAAGCGGGGATGAACGTCGCGCGTCTCAACTTCTCGCATGGAACTCATGCGGATCACGCCGAGCGCATCGAGATGGTGCGCTCGATCGCACGCGAGCTGGGGAGGCCGATCGCAATCCTGGGGGATCTTCAGGGACCGCGCATACGCATCGGTAATCTGGACCACACCATCCAGCTGAGGCCGGGCGACGACATCGTCCTGGTGCACGAAGGGGAGGAAGCGCCGGGCGACATACCGGTCACGTACGATGCGTTGGCCAGCGACGTCAATGCTGGTGACAGAATCCTCGTGAATGACGGACTGATCGAACTTGTCACACTCGATGTTGTTGGGCCGCGGGTTCACGCACGCGTGATTCACGGTGGCGATCTCAACAGCCACAAGGGCCTCAACCTCCCCGGCGTTCAGGTCTCCGCGCCGTCGCTCACCGAAAAGGACATCGCGGACGCTGAGTTTGCGGTCGCGCAGGATCTGGATTACCTGGCTCTGAGCTTCGTGCGGCGCCCGGAAGACATCGAGTCACTTCGCAAGCTGCTGCCACCGACGATGTACATCATCGCCAAGATCGAGAAGGACGCGGCGCTTGCGAACATCGATGCAATCGTGCGCGCTTCCGATGGCGTCATGGTCGCGCGCGGCGACCTGGGCGTCGAGCTTCCTTTCGAGGAAGTACCGGTTGCGCAGAAAAAGATCATCGCACTTGCCAATCGCATCGGTCGTCCCGTGATCACGGCGACTCAGATGCTCGAGTCGATGGTCTCGAACCCGCGCCCGACGCGCGCCGAAGCGAGCGATGTCGCAAACGCCATCCTCGACGGCACCGACGCTGCCATGCTTTCGGCCGAGACAGCGGCCGGCGCGTATCCGCGACTTGCGGTGGAGGCGATGAGCCGCATAATCACGGAAGTGGAGCAACATCCGCCATCTCGCCAGTTTCACGATCCGCACGAGCCGCCGGTGGGAATTGTCACGACCGAAGTGGCGATCGCGGCAGCAACGGTTGCCGCGGTGAAGATGCTGGGCTCGCCGCTCGTTGTGGTGATCACCAAGAGCGGCTTTTCCGCGCGAATCGTGTCGTCGCACAGGCCGCCCGTTCCCATTCTCGCGCTCACCGACAACGCCCGTACGTGCAACCAGATGGCGTTGCTCTGGGGCGTCATTCCGTACATCGCCGAGTCGCCGCCGTCGTACACAGAGATGGCGGAAGTGGGGAAGAGGGTGGTTCGCGAGCTACAGCTGGCGAGTCCCGGTGATCGGGTGGTCTTTACGGCTGGCCATCCATTCGGGTATCGGGGCACCACGAATCTCATGAAAGTGGAGGTCATATGACGCGGCGGTCCCGCACGACCGCTGGGTCGTGAAGCTCACCTTTCTCGGGACGGGTACCAGCTTCGGCGTGCCGCAGATTGGCTGTGGCTGTGCGGTGTGCAGGTCCCCAGATCCGCGCGACAAGCGCAGCCGCGTGGGTGCGCTCGTCGAGACTGACGGCGGAACGCGCCTGCTCATCGACACGCCGCCGGAGCTTCGTCTTCAGCTCATCGCGAATGGAGTGGATAGGGTGGACGCTTTGCTCTTCACCCATGATCACGCGGACCACACGCACGGGCTGGATGATATCCGCGCCATAACCAACCGGCAGCACGCACCGATCACCATGTACGGTCCGGCCGATACCCTCGCGCGGCTGGCGACCCGCTTCCCGTACATCTTTGATGACACAATGCTCGTCCTCCCGGGAACCAGCAAACCGGAAGGGAAGAGCCACCCTCTAGCTGCTGGCGAGACCGTCACAATAGGCGACGCTCAGGTCACGCCGCTCGCCGTTCCACACGGGCTTGTCACGGTTTTTGCGTACCGCATCAACGACCTCGCGTACGTCACCGATGCCAAGAGTATTCCTCCCGAAGCGGTTGCCGTACTGCGTGGCGCCAAGGTGCTCGTCATCAATGCGCTCTTCCGAAGCGAGCACCCCAGCCACCTGAGCCTCTCCGAGGCCATCAGTGCCGCGCGGGAGATCGGAGCTGAGCGCACGTATCTCACTCACCTGACGCACGACAACTTTCACGCGGATCTGGAGGCAGAGCTTCCGCGCGACATCCAGCCTGCCTTCGACGGACTCACGGTACGCATATGATCTCCATTGATTTTACCAACATGATGGCGAGCGCCGTCGAGAACGGCGTCACCGACGCGGAATGGGAAGATGCGCGCCGGAGCTTCACCAACACGCACGATGCGGTGCGCCGCCTGCGCAATGAGGGTGTCGCTGACTTCCTCAACATCCCGCGCAACGCGCCGCTGCTGCAGCAGTCGGTAGACTTCGCGGCTCGTGCGCGCGGACGCTACTCCGACATCATTGTGCTCGGCATCGGCGGCTCCGCGCTGGGCCCGATCGCGCTCAAAACTGCGCTCTGCCCCAACGGCTGGAACGAACTCACGTCGGACCAGCGCGACCGCTATCCGCGCATGCACGTGCTGGACAATATCGACCCGGTGACGATCACCGCGGTGCTGGCCCGCGTCGATCTCGCGCGCACTCTCTTCATCGTCACGTCCAAGTCGGGCGGCACGGCTGAAACGATGTCGCAGTTTCTCATCGCGCACCAGCGCGTGGCCGACGCTGGATTGGCGGTCGCGGATCACTTTGTCTTCGTTACCGATCCCGCTAACGGCGCGCTCAGGCCGCTGGCCGCGGAGATCAATGTTCCGGCGCTGGATATCCCGCCCGGTGTGGGCGGCCGCTACAGTGTGTTGACACCGGTCGGAACGCTTCCCGCGGCGCTGCTTGGAATTGACGTCGGCGCGCTGCTCACGGGGGCCGGCGATATCGTGGATTGGTGCGACGACAGCGAACTGGGTGGTAACCCGGCCGGAGTATTGGCGTCGCTACTCTACCTGAGTGATGTGCGCCACGGTCGTGTGATCGACGTGCTCATGCCGTACTCCGACGCGCTGCGTGACTTCGCCGACTGGTTCGTGCAGCTATGGGCTGAATCGCTCGGCAAGCAGCGCGGCGACGGCACTCACGTTGGGTCCACGCCGCTCCCGGCCGTGGGCGCAACCGATCAGCACAGCCAGGTCCAGTCCTTCATGGAGGGCCCCGCCAACAAGGTCATCGCCTTCATCGCCGTTCAGGATCACGGCGCGGATCTCACGATTCCATCCGCCTTCGGCCACGTGACCGAGCTCGGCTACCTCGGCGGTCACACGCTCGGCGAACTCATCAACATCGAGCAGCGTGCGACCGCAGGCGCGCTGGCCAAGCGCGGCCGCACCAATCTCACCATGCACATCGACACCGTAGACGCGTGGCACGTCGGCGCGCTCATGGCGCTGCTCGAGACGGCAACCGCATATGCTGGCCAGATGTACGGTGTCAACGCCTTTAATCAGCCCGGCGTGGAGTTGGGCAAGCAGTTCGCCTACGCGCTACTTGGCCGGCCAGGAGCAGAGGCGGCTCGGGCACAGTGGGATACGCTGCCCAAGCCCGATCCGCGCTGGTCACTGTCGCGCTAGATTGTGCAGATGATGAATACAGACACCGAACAGCTGTTCGACGGCGCAGTTGCCGTAAGGGATGGCAGGGTCACTGTGCAGGATGCGTCGCGTCTCGCGGCTCATATGGACGGGCTCGTGCGTAAGGCCGTCTTTGGTACCGACGAGGAGCGTGACGACGCGCGCTGGCTCATCTGGGAGATTGCTCAGAGTGTGGGGATCCGTCCAGCTTCGATACACGATCTGTACGTCGCGCGCGGGAAGGGCGCATACAAGGACGTTACCGTCCCCGCGATCAACGTGCGCGGCATGGCGTACGACACGGCGCGGTCAGTCTTCCGCACAGCCAACAAGCTCAACGCCGGCGCGTTCGTCCTCGAGATAGCGCGCTCCGAGATCGCTTACACCGGTCAGCGCCCCGCAGAGTACGCTACGGTAATCCTGGCTGCAGCGATTCGGGAAGGATTTCGTGGACCGCTCTTCATCCAGGGCGACCACTTCCAGATCAGTTCCAAGAAATTCGCGGTGAACGCGGAGCAGGAAGCCGACGCCGTTAAGCAGCTTGCACGCGAAGCTGTCGCGGCCGGGTTCTACAACATCGACATCGATACATCCACGCTCGTTGATCTGTCCAAGCCTACGCTGGAAGAGCAGCAGCAGACAAATGTGCAGCAGTGCGCCGATATCGCCGTGCTCATTCGCGGACTTCAGCCCGATGGCGTCGTCATCTCCCTGGGCGGCGAGATCGGCGAGGTCGGCACTGAGAACAGCACGCCCGAAGAGCTGCGCGCGTACATGAA
>JBPCQO010000118.1:0-5969 GCA_050998035.1 Gemmatimonadaceae bacterium
TGTCGTAATGGACGTTGGGCCAGTGCGGCTCCTTCATCGTGAGCCAGCGGCGATAGGCCTTCAGGCGCCACTCGGTCAACCATTCCGGCTCCTGCTTCTTTGCCGAGATGGTGCGGACTACATCTTCGCTCAGCCCTGCCGGTATGGTATCGGATTCGACGTCGGTGACGAAGCCGTACTGGTACTCACGGTTGACCAGGGACTCGAGTGCGGTGCTCATAGAGCTATCAATTTGGTGTTCATCCTACGGCTAACTCCTTGGCATTACTACACTTTCGCTAGATTATGGAAAGGTAAGTGATTTTGTCGGCTTTTTGTAGATTTCGTGGATAACCATGCCCAACCGCTCCGAGTTTCCGCTCCTGGCCGGCAACCCCGGCCTGCACTACCTCGATTCGGCGGCCTCCGCCCAGAAGCCCACAGCCGCGCTCAATGCGGTGCGCGACTACTACGAAACGAGCTACGCCAACCCGCATCGCGGGGCTTACGACCTGTCGGTGCGTGCCACCGAGCGATATCACGCCGCGCGCGAACGCGTGGCCCGATTCCTCGGCGTGAGCGATGCGGACACGCTCATCTTCACCCGCGGAACCACTGAATCGCTGAATCTTCTGGCGACCGCCTGGGCTCGATCGAACGTACGACAGGGTGACGAGGTCCTCGTCACGGCGCTGGAGCACCACGCCAACTTCGTCCCATGGCAGCAGGCGGCGCTCGCGACCGGCGCCACGTTTCGGATCTGCGAGATAACAGTGGATGGCCGGCTCGATCTCGACATGCTGCGTTCCATGCTCGGTGCGCGCACTCGGCTGGTGGCCTTCGGCCACGTCTCGAACGCGCTCGGTACTGTCAACCCGGTGCGAGATATCGCGGCAATGGTGCGGGAGCACTCCGACGCGCTGATAGTCTGCGACGGTGCCCAGGGCGCGCCACACATCCGGGTGGACTTCGACACGCTGGGGGTGGATGCGTATGCCTTCAGCGGCCACAAGATGGGTGGCCCGATGGGTATCGGCGGACTGGTACTCAGGCGCGCGGTACTCGATGCGATGCCGCCGTATCAATTTGGCGGTGACATGATCGAGTACGTGTATGATGACCACAGCACCTGGAACACGCTGCCGCACAAGTTCGAGGCCGGCACCCCGAACTCCGCCGGCGCCGTTGGGCTTGCTGCAGCCGTCGATTACCTGGACACGCTCGGCATGGATTGGGTGCTGGCGCACGAGCGCCGACTGGTGGCGATGGCACAGGCGCGGCTGGAGGAGATCGAAGGGGTCACGATCTACGGCCCGCCTCCTGCACATCGGAGCGGCGTCATCTCCTTCACGGTATCCGACGTGCACCCACACGATCTTGCGACAATCCTCGACAGCACCGGCGTCTGCATCCGCGCCGGGCACCACTGCGCTCAGCCACTCATGCGCCGATTGGGCGTGCCAGCGACGGCACGAGCTTCGTTCTACGTGTACAACGACCAGAGTGATGTCGATGCACTGGTGAGCGGCGTGCGGCAGGCGTGTGAGCTGTTCGCTGGGAGCGCGTTTGAGAGTGCGTCCGGAAGCGCGACGTGATCCGCGTGTGCGGGATCGCGGGTAGCCTGCGCAAGGATCACTCAATCGCGGGCTGCTGCACGTTGATGACGCACACCTCAATCGTCCACCACTCGATGCCGCGATGTAACCACTCTGGAGCACTCTCAGCGAACCTCGCCCGCCTGGCTGGCCTGGTAATCCTCGCCGCCTGTGCCACGTCCGGAAACGGCCCGGCCGTGACCATCGCACCAGCATCCACGGCCCAACGCCTGGTCTTCCACCGCGTAGCGCCGAATTTCTTCTACGGCATGCTCGTGACAACGTGCGACGGCAACCAGATCATGTGGGACATCGGAACCGGGGCGAACGCCGAGCCCGCGCCAGTCGACATCGCGTACGGAGTCGCGCCTCCCGGCTATGCTGTCCGCACCGCTCCGCTTCCGCTCAAGCCCGGCTGCTACCGCGCTACCGTATCCGGACCCGCGACATCGGAATTCGTTGTGGATGCCGCGGGCAACGTTACTGCTCGGCAACGTCGCTAGCACAGCTCTAATCACATCGCCACGATGACAGCCCAAAACATCGCATCGCTCTCCGACGTTTCGCACCGCCGCTTCAACGCTCTCGCGGGTGAGTGGGTGCTCGTCTCTCCACACCGGGCAAAGCGGCCATGGCTCGGGCAGATCGAGCGCCTCACACCCGAGGTCCGGCCCGCTTACGACCCAACCTGCTATCTGTGCCCCGGCAACGAACGCGTGGGCGGAGTTCGCAACCCGGACTACACGGGCACTTATGTGTTCGACAACGACTTCCCCGCGCTGCGCGCCGATGTGCCCGATACAACCGTCAATGTCGATGGCCTGCTCGTGGCCCACGCCGAGTCGGGGATCTGTAGGGTCATCATCTTTTCGCCGCGCCACGACCAGTCGCTACCCGACATGACGGTGCCCGCTATTCGGTGCGTCGTAGATGTGTGGACCGAGCAATACCAACAGCTCGGGAGCCGCCCGGAAATCGGCCACGTTCAGATCTTCGAGAACAAGGGCGCGATGATGGGCGCGAGCAACCCGCACCCGCACTGCCAGGTCTGGGCTCAGCGTTCGGTACCGATGACGCCGGCAAGAGAAGGCGATCGGATGCGCGATCACTTCGAGCGCAATGGCCGGACGCTGCTGACCGATTATCTGAAGCTGGAACTGGATGCGCGTGAACGTATCGTCTGCGAGAACGATGGCTTCGTTGCCGTCGTCCCATTCTGGGCCGTGTGGCCGTTCGAGACACTGGTGCTGAGCAGGCGCCCCGTGGCGAGCCTGAGCGAACTCACTGATGCTGACCGTGATCAGCTTGCCGACATCATCAAGCGACTGACCACGCGGTACGACAATCTTTTCGAAATCTCGTTCCCGTACTCATCCGGTATTCATCAGGCACCCACCGACGGTCAACCGCACCCGGAGTGGCACCTGCACATGCACTTCTACCCGCCGCTGCTCCGGTCAGCGACGGTGCGCAAGTTTCTTGTAGGTTACGAGATGCTGGCCGAGCCGCAACGGGATCTCACGCCCGAGACTGCGGCGGGGAGACTGCGAGAGATGCCGGAAGTACACTCCCGAGTGGCAGCGCAGGGCTAAACGCTACGTGCCGACGGTACGCGCGTAATGAATGTAGTCAGTAAGCGCTGGCTGACCGCCGAGAGCACGCACTGTTTGCGCTATCTGTCCGCGGTGGTGCTCGGAGTGGATGGAAACGTGCGTGACGATGTCGGAAACGGTATTGCGATACTCATCGCCCTTGCTGTTGGCGTACGTCACAACGCGATTCAACTCGTTCGCTGACTGCACTTCGAAATATGCGCGCCACGCGAATTGCACATCAGCCAACTCACGTTCTAAATCGGACGGCGCGATCTCAGGCCAGATCGCCATGCGCGGCTGCTCGCCTCTGATTCGGGCGAGCCAGTTCCATTCAGCGCCGATTATGTGTGCAATCAGCCGCGACGTCCGCTCCGGCACGGCAGGCATCGCTGAGAAACGCTGCAATGAGCGAACTGCTTCGACGTTCGCCCATGCGTCATACTCCATCAACTTCTGAGTTCGCTCAATTTCGCCCATTACAATCCTCGTGTCGGATACAGCCGGCAAGTTATCTGATCGCCGGATATCAGCCGCGCCGCTACGCGTCAGCAACTACACATCTGGCGACGCAAAGAACGACATCCAGCGCACGTTCTCGTCAACCCGCAGCGGCCGGTGTACCGACGGAAACGCGCGCGCCTGGCACGCCGTTCGGTCGCACAGCCGGCCCGTGATCCCGATCGGTAGGGTAACGGTTGGATTGGTCAGGTCGATTCCGTCGGCATAGACCAGCATGTGGATGATCCTCAAACACCACGTCGCCGAAAACTTCCGTCAGGTCGGCGACCAGGTGGGCCTCGCTGTCGCCACCAGAGGCGCGACGGTCGAGCTCTAAGCAGTGCGCCAGCTTGAGCAAGAGCTCGGTCGTCAGCGGCCGACGATCGTTCTCGAGCGGATTGAGGTAGCTCGCCGACACCACAATCCGGGTGACAAGCATCGCTTGAGTCAGCCCACCGTTCTGACGCAACGAGCGAATTTTTGCCATACCGACAATCAGACATCCATACACCTTTGGATGTGGATGTGACAGATATTACAAGTTGACTGTTGGGACGTAAATCTTCAATTCGACATAACTCTTTGACCGGCAACGAGTTATTGAACATCAGCTGCCTTTCAGCGTACGTTACAAACGTCAACCATTGAGAATCTCAGGACCATGACCACTTCCGCCGGTATCGACAGCTCGGCAACCGATGTCACAGCGCCCAACGTGCCCGCTGGCGCATCACGGGACCAGTTCGCCGAGATACTGACGCCCGAGGCACTAGAGTTTGTAGGACAGCTCGCGAGGGAGTTTGCGCCGCGCATCGATGATCTGCTCTCGGTTCGAACGGCCCGGCGCGCTGCCTGGGCCGCGGGCGAGCCGCTCGGATTCCGCGCCGAGACAGTTGATGTACGCGAGGGTGAGTGGCGTATCGATCCCGTCCCACGCGATCTGATGCGCCGTGTGGTCGAGATCACCGGCCCCACCGACCGCAAGATGGTTATCAACGCGCTCAATTCGGGTGCCGACACGTTCATGGCTGACCTGGAGGACTCAACTTCGCCCACCTGGGACAACATCGTCCAGGGCCAGGTCAACCTGCGCGACGCCGTCCGTCGCACCATCAGTTATACCGATCCCGACAGTGGCAAAGCGTACCGACTTTCGGACACACTGGCGGTGTTGCTGGTGCGTCCACGTGGCCTGCACCTGCCGGAATCGCACATCACCATGGATGGCCGCGGTATTCCCGGCGCGCTGTTCGATGCTGGCATGTATCTCTTTCACAATGTGCGTGCGCTACTTGAGCGCGGCAGCGGTCCGTACTTCTATCTCCCCAAGCTGGAATCAGCGGAGGAAGCGGCACTGTGGAACGATGTCTTCACAGCAGCGGAGAACGCACTCGGCGTCCCGCGTGGCACGATCAAGGCGACGGTGTTGATCGAGACACTGCCGGCGGCGTTCCAGATGGACGAGATATTGTTCGCTCTGCGCGAGCACGCCGCTGGTCTCAACTGCGGCAGATGGGATTACATCTTCAGCTATATCAAGACCCGGCGCGATGATCCCGACGCGGTCCTCCCGGATCGCTCCCAGGTCACCATGGCGCAGCCGAACATGCGCGCGTACACACAGCTTGCCGTTCGCACCTGTCACCGCCGCGGTGCGCACGCGATTGGCGGCATGGCTGCGCAGATTCCAATAAAGAACAATCTCGAAGCAAACGCGACAGCGATGGAGCGCGTGCGCGCCGATAAACTACGCGAGGTTGCGGACGGTCACGACGGAACCTGGGTCGCGCATCCCGCGCTCGTCGCGGTGGCGCGTGATGCGTTCGCCGCGAACATGACGGGTGACAACCAGCTCGATCGGTTACGCCAGGATGTCGATGTCACCGCCGCCGATCTGTTGCAGGTTCCACAAGGAAGTCGCACCGAGGCTGGCCTCCGGCTCAACGTCCGTGTTGGGATCCGCTACCTGGAGGCGTGGCTGCGCGGCACGGGCGCAGTGCCCCTGTACCATCTGATGGAAGACGCCGCGACCGCGGAGATATCACGCACCCAGGTGTGGCAGTGGATTCACCACGGCGTCACGCTTGATGACGGCGTCCCAGTCACACGCGAGTTGGTCGAGCACGTGATCAACGACGAGATGATACGAATCGCTGATGAGGTGGGTAAGGCGCAATTCAGCGCAGGGCGCTTCACCGAGGCGCGCGATCTGTTCGCGCGGCTCGTGACCGCCGATCAGTTGGACGAGTTTCTCACCCTCGCCGCCTATCCCTTGTTGGCAGGCTAGACGTAGCGCAACCAC
>JBPCQO010000215.1:0-25457 GCA_050998035.1 Gemmatimonadaceae bacterium
CCCCTACACCACGTCTTCCTCGCTCGTCACGAGGAACCGGCTCTGACTCATATCCGCGAACACCCGCTCGTCGGGCGCGACGATGGCCAGGTAATCGGGGTCCGAGTAGAAGGCGTTCTTGTCTTCCACCGAGTCGAACCAGAGCTCGGCCGTGCCGTCGTATGCGGGCTCGCCAGCGGCGTACTCGCTGTCCAGGGTGTGGGCCTGGACGTACCGCCGCACGTATCTCGAACTCGCCGGAATGGAGCGAACCTTGGCGGCGTGCTCGGTGCGCCAGTACCGGTGGAACTGTTCCGGCGACATCGCCGCGTTTCGCTTGACGACTACTATCAGCTTGATCACATGCACTCTTGGAAGGGTATGGGGATGCTGCGCAACGACACGGCGTGGGCCGCCGCGCGATCCGTCGCAAAACCGAAATAAGAACTTCATGACAACTACGTGCGAACGGACTCGCGTCGAGGCAGATTAGGACTTCCGCGCTGAGCGAGTCGCTCAGTGCCGCTGAATGTACTGGTTTGGTGAGGCCGATCAATGCACACGTCGCACATATCGCACACATCTGTTGTTCAGAGCCTGGCTGACGGAGCAGCGTAGTGGTCCGACTACGTGAGGGCTGGCGCCGGCTACTCGGCACTCTGTGGTTCATCCCCAGCGTCATCGTCATCGGCGCGATCGGTCTCGCGATCGGTATGGTCGAGCTATCGACACGCATCGATGGACATGCGCTCGCGCGGTGGCCGCTCATTTTCGGCGCCACCGCCGACAGCTCGCGCGCGATGCTCTCCGCGATTGCGAGCGGGATGATAACCGTTGCCGGGCTGACTTTCTCGCTTACCGTGGTTGCAGTCACTCAGGCATCCAGCCAGTTCACACCGCGCATTCTCCGCAATTTCATGAGCGACCGGCCAAATCAGCTGGTGCTCGGCACGTTCGTTGGGATATTCGCGTACTGCCTCGTTGTGCTGCGCACCATTCGCAGCGTTGCGGAGCGCACGTTCGTGCCATCGCTCGCTGTTTTTCTCGGTATCGTGCTCGCCATCCTGGGGATCGCAGTGCTGATCTATTTCGTGCACCACATCGCAAGTACGCTGCAGGCATCGAACATCGTGGCGCGTGTAGCGCAAGATACGTTCGGCACGATCGACGTCCTGTTCCCGCATGACGTAGACGATGAAGCCGACGATGCGAAGTACGATGAATCCCGCGTCGTCATGCAGCGTGCCGGGGAGATCGACCACTGGCGAGCCGTGTCTTCTCCACAGACCGGATACATTCAGGGCGTGGACGTCGATGCGCTCGTCGCCGCGGCGTGCGACGCGCACGGCGTAATCCGTATGGACTGCGGCCCCGGCGATTTCGTCGTCGGGAAGACGTTGCTCGCCTCGGTGGGCGATGGGACCACACAGCCAGGTGCCACGCACAAGCTCGACCGGCGCATCGCCCGAGCGTACACCATCGGCAAGTACCGAACAGTCGACGAAGACGTAGCATTCGGCCTGCGGCAGCTCGTCGATATCTCGCTCCGCGCCCTGTCACCGGGCGTGAATGACACCACGACCGCGGTGACTTGCGTCGATTACATCGGTGCCATCCTCGTGCGACTGGCGCCGCGGCGCATCGACTGTCCCGCGCGGGAAGTGGACGGTGAAATGCGGGTGGTGGTGCGTGGCCCGAGCTTCGAGAGCCTGCTGCGCCTTGCCGTCGATGAGATCAGGCAGAACTCCGGCGGCAACGTCACCGTGCTCGCGCGGATGATGGAGATTTTGATCCAGGTGGCGTCGCGCACCGCATCGCCGAGCCGGCTGCAGCTCATAAAGGAGCAGGTGATGTTGCTGAAGGAGGTAGCGGGGCGCACAGTTCCGGCGGTGTACGACGCCGATCGATTACGCGCGCTATCTACGCGAGCGCAATCGGCTGCGGAGCGTGATTCTTCGCGCTCGTCATCTCACATGTGATCTTTCCGCCTCCAGTTCCAGTACATCGCGCTTACCAGATCGGCGCAGCAGCAGCCAGCCGGCCATCCCCGCCACAATCGAGGCCACCAGAATCCCGATCTTGGCCTCTGCCAGTAGCGGCGCTCCCTCCGTTCCGGGGAAGGCCAGGCTGGCAACGAAGAGCGACATGGTGAACCCGATGCCGCCGAGCCAGCTCACATTGTGCAGCATGCGCCAACTGGCGTCCGCGGGCTTGGCGGCGACGCCGGCACGCACGGAGAGCCACGACACCACCGTCACTCCAATCGGCTTCCCCAAGACCAGACCGAGCATGACGCCCAGCGTCACCCGGCTGCTAAGAGCTGCGCCAATGTCGCCACTGAGATGCACGCCGGCGTTTGCCAGCGCAAAGAGCGGCATGATCCCGAACGCTACGAGTCCATGCAGCGCGTGCTCCAGTCTGTGTAGCGGCGGTTGCGCCTGCTCGCACAACTGTTCCAGCCGGTGCAGCGCCTCCTGGCTCGGCTCGTTGGTAAGCACCGTAACTGACAATCCGGGCGATGAGGATGGCAGCGCACGATCAAAATCATCCAGTGCTCGACGTCCTTCGACCAGGAACTCGGCCTCGTTCACCCGCGTGTGGACCGGAATCGTAAGTGCCAGTAGCACGCCGGCCACGGTGCCGTGGATTCCAGAAGAGACAACCGCAATCCACAGCGCCACCCCGATCACGGCGTACACCCACGGTGTCCGTACGCGCGCCGCGTTTGCTCCGACCGACACCAGGAGCAACAGGGCCGCTATGGCGAGCGCGCCCCAAGCGAGCCCGGATGCATAGAAGGCCGCGATCACGAGCACGGCTCCAATGTCGTCAGCTATGGCCAGTGCGGTGAGGAATACCTTAAGCGAGATCGGGACCCGATCGCCTAACAGTGCCAGCACACCGATGGCGAAAGCAATGTCCGTGGCCATCGACACGCCCCAGCCGTGGGCACCCGGACGGCCAGCGTTTAACGTGAAGTAGATGAGCGCGGGGACGAGCATACCGCCCACCGCACCGGCCACTGGGAGCGCCGATTTTCGGAGCGATGCGAGTTCGCCGGCCAGGATCTCACGCTTTATCTCCAATCCCACCAGAAAGAAAAAGACGGCCATGAGCCCGTCGTTTATCACCTGGTGGAATGTGGCATTCACGGCCAGCGGGCCGGCGGCAATGACAACGCGCTGCTGCCACAGCTGCTCGTAGGCTGCACCCCACGGTGAGTTAGCCCATGTGAGCGCGATCAGCGTGCACACCAGTAGCACCACTCCGCCCGCCGCCTCGGTCGCGGCGAAAAGCCTGAATGGTGCGAGCGCCCGCTCCACCAGTGGCGGCCCCGTCGGATATTTCGGTGAAGCTGCCGCAGCTATCATGCGCTCTCTCTCCGTTCTGGTAACAAGCCGTCCCGTCCAACGCACGTGCACGTTGCACCGAAAGCGCCGCGGATTCAACCCTGCTGGAATCACGAGACAACGCGTGACTCTGCGCTGTCTCACGGAGCATGCTGCTTCGGGTTATGTTCTCTGTGCCATCAACATACACAAACGCATGAGCGACCCAAAGTTCCGGCTGCTATTTCACGGTCCGTTCGGCGCCGGTCAATCAGACCGGGCGCGCGATATTCTGTGCGAGATGGCGGATACCGGCGCGCGCGACATACTGTATGTAGTCGCAAACGGTGCCGCGCGTCGAGCTGTGATCGCCGATCTGGTGCGACGCCGCGGCGCAATATTCGGCATGCGCGTTGTGACCTTGCAGCAACTCCCATTCGAGATCGAGCGGCGTGCGCGCGTTATTGGAGCACCGGTCATGGGTGGAGTGCTCCAGGAGATACTCGTCGAGCACGCGGTTCGCTCCGCGATGCGCACCATGGATGCCTCACTCAATCCGCCCATAAACGCATCGCTCCCGGTATCCGGAGTTGCTGCCGCGGCCACACGGACTATTACCGCCGTCGAGCGTGCCGGCGGCACGCGTGAGTCGCTCGCGGCGGCTCTCTTGGCGGACCTCTCGGTCGAGTCGCAGATTGGCGCCGGTCCACGCGTTCTCATCAACACGTGGGCTCATCTCGACGACGTCAGCGATTCACGCACGCGTACAGTTGCGCAGGCCGTACGATCAGCAATCGCGCTGCTCCGCGCACGCGCTGACACCATGCTCACTCCCTGCTCTCTGATCGTCCTCGAAGATCTACCGCTGCACGGCCCGCTTGATCGCGATCTCATCGCGTCGCTCCTCGCCGCCGCAGGTTGCAGCGTGGTTGCGACCAGCGAGTGTGCGGGCCAGCTCTCCGCGGGACCAGCCTCGCAGTCACATGCGCTGCTCCGCACGCTGGCCAACTGGAACGAACAACGGTGTGAGCGCACTGCGGATCCGCTGTCAGGAGCGGGCGATCGCCTATTCCGATCAGACATCACGGAGCACGAGCTCACCGCGCCACTCACCGCGCCACTCATCCCAATCACACGGCTCGAAGCCGCTGGCGATGCCGGCGAGGTGAGACTCGCAGCGCGCATCATCACACGGCATCTGCGCGAAAACGTCGGGGAGCACGTCCTTTCTCCCTCCGACATTCTTGTCATTGTGCCCAGGAGTGGGCGTTACCGGGATTTGATATGTGAGATATTCGCGGAGAAGGGCATCCCAACCACGCTCCAACCCGCGCGCTCGGCCGCTACCACGGCGCTCGGATCGGTACTCCTGGAGCTGCTCGATCTTGCAATGGACAGGAATGGCGGCACGCGTGAGGTAGCGCTCGCGCTAGCGAGATCACCGCACATCGATGTACGAATGCACGCCGCCGACCGGCTGGAGCAACGCGTAGTAACGCGAGGGTACCTGGGCCTGGACGGGTGGGATGAGCTGGCGGTCCGCACGCTCGGGCCACGCGCAACGAACCGTGTCAACCGGCTCAAACGCACCATAGCATCGGCGCGCGATTCGCTCGTCGTGGTTTCGTCTGGCGAAGAGGTCGCGACTGTGGTGCGCCATCTAGCCAAGGAATTGAGACTGGTTGGCAACGCATACTTTGCGCGTCGTCGAATCGCGCGTGAGGATCGCGACGACACTTTCGCCAGTGATCTCGCCGACACGTCGGTACGTGAGGACAACCAGACGTGGGAAGTTGTGGAGCGAGTGCTCGATGAGACAATGCCGGCGCTGTTGCGCGCATCGTCGACGCATATGGAGCGAGGGCCAGCATTCGCGACTGCATGGCTCTCCCTATTTAGGCGAGCGCTCGATTCGGAGTCGCCCGGGAGAGGACGGCCCTCGGCAGACGCGGTACGCGTGGGCGGAACGGCGGCCGGCGACGGTCAGCCTGCTCAAATCACGATCATCCTCGGTCTGCAGCAAAAGACATTCCCGCAGCAATCGCGGCAGGATCCATTTCTGCGCGATGCGGTGAAGTACCGGCTTGCGCGATGCGGCATCGCACTCACGACGTCGGAAGATGCAGCCGAGAGCGAGCGCGAGTCGTTCGTTCGCGCTGTCTCGACCGCACGTGATGCGCTGTATCTATCCAGCCCGGCGACGGACGCAGCTGGCAAACCGACAGTCGTATCGTTTTTCCTGGAAGATTTTCAGCAAGCGGTCGGGGCAGAGCATCGTTTTGCGGTGGAACGCATGGGCGTCACGGATGTCGCATGTGATCCGGAAGATGCAGCGTCGAGAGCCGAGCTTCTGGCCGCGGTTGCGCATGGAGTGTGGCAGCGGCTTCCAGCAACGGCTGCGGCCGATCGCGCTGCGGCGTTTGCCGCCTGGAACCAGCTGGCGGGGGCCGATATCGGCCTTGTTCCCGTGGCGCACGGTCGCGTGGCGCCAGCGCGTCCATCCTTTGACGCGTCGCTCTTCGCCAACAGCCCGCATGGCACGCTCGAGCTGAGCGCGTCGCAACTCAAGTCGATCGGCCACTGCACCTTTCAACACTTCGTCCATAAGGTACTCGATCCAGAGCCGCTGGATCCGCCCGGTTATGGCGCACTGGAGAAAGGATCGCTGGTCCATTCCGCCATGATGCAGTGGGTGCGGCTGGACGGCTGGGAACGTGGCGAGTCAGCGCTCCCGCAGCTGGATGACTGGTTCGCGGCGCAGGCCGCGACGCTCCCACCGGCGGCGCGCGACAGCGCCCTCGCGCGGTTCACACTGGACCACGATCGCGGCCGTCTACTCGACTTCATTCGGGAGGAGCTGACTGCGATGAACACACCCGGCACCGCGCAGCCGATGTACAACGAACTTGCATTTGGCGGTCGCGCTGCGGCACACGGTGATCGCGATCCCGCTTCGGTGAGCGACACATTCGATCTTGACGTCGCCACCTCCGGCGGGGAGCGGACCGTTCGGTTCACGGGATCGGTGGATCGCGTGGATGTGTATGAGGATGCCGGCGAGCTGCACGGGATTGCGATCGACTACAAGACCGGCAACTCGAGCGAGTTCTACGCCAAATCGATGCTGGATGGAACCGACCTCCAGCTCCGCCTCTATCTTCTCGCGATCGAGCGCCTTTGGGGTGTCAGGCCGGCCGGTGCGCTGTACATCGGGTTCGGCGACGGAGTCCGGCGAGGCGCAGTGTGCGAGGATGCGGCGGAGCGAATCGGGCGGTTCGAGACCGATCACGTGAAGGTGTTGACGCGTGCCGAATGGAATGATTTTGTGTACGGCGAGACGACGAGACTCATCCAGCCCCTGATCGACCGCCTCGTCACGTTGGACATCACCGCACTCCCGCACAAGCGCAACTGCGGCTTCTGCGACCTGGGCGCAATCTGCCGATATCTCCCCTATGACACGGTCACACGTGTCTGATCGTATCAACTCCGCAGACAGACGCGCGACGCCCGACTCAAGCCCGATCGTCTCGAATGTGATCACGTCGGTGTCCGATCGCCGCGCGGGGAAACGACTCGCACTCGAAGGCGAGCAGCTTGCCGCGGTTACTGCCCGGCATCCTGTTGTCGCGCTCTCGGCCGGCGCTGGGTCTGGGAAGACTACGGTGCTGGTGGAGCGCTTCATCGACATCGTCAGCTCCGACAGCGTCTCGCCACTCGACATTCTCGCCATCACGTACACCGAGAAGGCAGCGGCGGAGATGAAGGAGCGGATCATTCGCCGCTTCGAGGAACGTGGCGACGATCTGAACCGCCGTCGCGCGGAGGCGGCGTATATCTCGACGATTCACGGCTTCTGCGCAAGACTGTTGCGCGAGAACCCGCTCGCCGCCGGAGTCGATTTCTCCTTCCAGATCGTGGACGACATGCGACTGGGCTCTTTCCTCGACGAGGAGAGGGAGCGTATGCTGGAGGACGATTGGTTCCTCACTATAAGAGGCCTGTTCTCCAATCGCTTTGGCTCAACGCAGGATCGGCTCTTTGATTTGGTGAAGGACTGCGTCTTCAAGTCGCGAGAGTTCGGCAAGGGAATAGCGCGCGAGGAGTTGCTCGACATCGACGGGCACGTCGCCGCGGCCATGCTGCGTCTGGATGAGCACTGTGCACACACGTGGGCCGATGCGCGGACGAGCCTGTTGGCCATTGCGAATGATGTATCAGTTCTGAGCGTAAGCGGGCCGACTCGCACCAAGACCCACGCACGCGTGTGCGAGTTACTATCACAGCTGTCGGCGCTTGACTCTTTCGATGCAGCGTGGGTTGGGGCCCTCTGTGCAAATACTTCGTTCACCGCGGGCGTCAAGGATGTTAATGCACGCGCTGATATCAAGCGCGTGCTGGATCCTGCACGCGCGGCAATGAAGGCGCTCACCACGCTCGATCGCGCGGCCGAGGAGGAGATGGAACGCGACCTCATCGCACCGCTCAAGGCCGGCATCTACGGGCACGCGCGCGAGCTGCGTGCTCGGTACGAGCGGATGAAGAGCGAACGTGGATTACTCGACTTCGAGGATCTGCAGCGCTTTGCACTGCGGCTGCTGTCGAGACCCGATGTCAGCGCCGAGTACGCCGCGCGATTCAGTCACGTGCTGCTGGACGAGGCACAGGACACCAACGAGGTACAGAAGGCAATCGTCGCCGGGATATTGTGCGGCCAGGGTCAGAGCCTGTTCGCGGTCGGCGACGTGAAGCAGTCGATCTACGGTTTCCGTGGTGCTAACGTCGCGCTCTTCCGGGAGATCCATCGCGATGCTGGCGAGGGGCGGCTACAGCTCCAGGATAACTACAGATCGCGTGCTCCGATCCTCGACTTTGTGAACGCTGTCGGGAAGGAGCTATGGCGGGAAGATGACTCCGTTGAGTATCAGCCGCTGGTACCGAAGTTCGTGTACGCCGCGTCACCCGAACGAGCGCACCATATAGAGCTGTTACTTGTCGAGAAGATCGCCGATGACCCGGACACCGAGCGCGACAGGGAAGACTCCGAGGCGGTGCACGAGCGTGAGGCGCTTGCGATTGCGCAGCGCATTCGCCGAATCGTGGACGGGGCCAACGGTGAGGGCCCGCTCCAAGTGTACGACCGTCACGGCAAGCGGTATCGTCAGGCATGTTACGGTGACATCGCGATCCTTGCGAGCCGTCGCACTCACTTCCACATATATGAGCGCGTCCTGGCGGGTCTCGGAATTCCAGCACTGGCCGATGGCGGCCGCGGCTTCTTCAGCGGTCGTGAAGTTCAGGACGTGCTCAGCGCACTCAAGGTTGTCGCCAATCCGCTGGACGAGCGTGCGCTGCTCGCTGCGCTTCGCTCGCCGCTCTTCGGGTGGAGCGATGAGGACCTGGTACGGCTGCGTCAGGCCGGGTCACGCGACCTGTGGCGTGCGATGCGCGACGGCTTTGTGCCGAGTGGGGGCTCTGCCGATGCACACGCATTCGACACGCTCTCCGCGCTGCGTCGTCTCGCGCAGGCGCTCCCTCCGGTGCGACTCATAAACGTATTGCTCGAGCGTACTGCGTACACCGCGGCACTGTTGCGTACGACGCGTGGCCGCGCGGCCGCCGCAAATGTTCTGAAGCTTCTGGACTTCGCGCGACAGAGCACGTCAATCGATGGTCCCGACCTGCGGCGATTTATTAAGCGTGCGGAAATGGCCGAGGACTACCTTGCGCAGGAGCAGGAGGCCACAGTCGCCGCTGAAGGAGAGGATGTTGTTCTGCTCGGCACAATCCACGGATCGAAGGGACTGGAATGGCCTGTGGTGATCCTGGCCGGCCTGGACGCCAACTTTGGCCGATCCGATTCCGGGTCGTTCTACTCCGCTGTTGATGAGGCGCTAGTTCTGGAGCCAAAGGACGCAGACGGCAAGTCGGTGAAGCCGACGAGTCAACAAGCGGTGCGGCGCGTGCAGAAGCAGCGTGACGAGGAAGAAGGACGGCGCCTGTTCTACGTTGCGATGACGCGTGCGCGGGAATATCTCATCCTCAGCGGCTACGTGAAGCTGCCCGAAGAATGCAAGCCCATGCGGGATGAATTTCACGCACCGATCGACTGGCTCGCGGCGGCGCTGGCGCTGGCATCGGGCAGTTGTGTCGATAGCGATGTGTCGCTTGGCGGCGCGCGGCTGCACGTGGCCCACGTCACGGAGGAAAGCGTTGCACCCTTGCGAGGAGCGGTTACCGCGCAGGACCCGCGCCTCACCGCCGCACGGAGCGCTGTGGCACGCAGTGAGCTCGTCAGCTGGGAACCCGTTTCGCCCGATCGGCACGCGCGGATATCGGCCGCGGTGCGCGACGTGCTCGCCGGCCCAACCGTTCCCACGCCCACTACGGGTGCGATCGCCGCGACCACCGTTACTCAGATCGTGTACTTCAGGCGCTGTCCGATGGTGTACTACTTCAACCTGGTGCTGCAGATCGAGGAGCACCCGCGCAAGCGTCGCAAGGCGGAGGAGATGGTCACTGAACGCAGCTACTCCGCGCTCGATCTTGGCACGCTGGTGCACAAGATGCTGGAACGTGCAGACTTCGACGCGCCACCCGCTGACGAAGCGCGCCGTCTTGTATGGGACGGTGCAGACGATGACATTCCCGCGAGTGAACACTTGCGCGTCGAGCGGATGCTCGCCAGCGTTCTGTCCGACCCGCTCCTTGACCGCGCGCGGCGCGCGACGCTGTTGGAGCGCGAGTACCCGTTCTACCTCGGTATCGGTGGTACACTAGTTCACGGTGTCATCGATCTGGTGTTCTCTGACGAGGACGGGCGCGGTGTCGTGGTGGATTACAAGTCAAATGATCTCGCCGCGCCCGATCGCGTGAACGTTCTCGCCAGCTACTACCAGCCGCAGATCGAGATTTATGCGCTCGCCGCGAGCAAGGCCGGTCTCATCCAGCCTGCGGAAGCCACGCTGTACTTCCTCAACAAATCCGTTGCGCGCACATTCGAGATTGGCACAGATCGGCTCCATGTAGTGGAAGCGGATGTGGTTGAAGCTCTTGCACGCATCTCGCGCGGCGCGTGGGACACGGGGCCGGGAGAGAAATGCCGCAGCTGCGGCTACCGCAAGCGCGGCTATTGCGACGTTGGCAAGCGGTTCATCGAATGAGGCTGCACTCCTACGGGGAATGCCGTCGCCGATAGGCATCAGTCATCATCATCCTCATCATCGGCGGCCATGAGAACGCGGAGCATTGCGGGATACCGATTCAGAAAGTCCCGCGGATATCGACCAAAGTCCGGCACCCGTTCACGCCGGAGCGCGACCTCCAGCAGGTACGGCTCGCGGCGTTCAGTCGACATCAGTGCAATTTAGGAGTCGCCGCTACATGCGCCAATGTCGTCCGGCCCGTCAGGCGGGTTCGACCACCGGCATCGGTTCTTTCCGCAAGGAATTTATCCTCTGCTGGTTCAGCTTGAGATGCCCCCGCGCTCCCGACCGCCGTAAGGTTATTCAACATTAACGCAAGCGTAATCCGGTAATCAACTCACGTTCACCTATCGTGCCGATACTTGAGAACCCGAACTTCGGAATAATTTCAATGGCACGAGAAGTTGGCGGCAGCGCTGCGGCGCGGCGGTTGAGACACGCAGTTCCGATAGCCGCGATCGTGCTCGTTGTTGTGAGTGCTGGGCGGCTTATGGCACAGGACGCCGCATACGTTCCCGCCACCGATTACCCGAACGGCAGACAGGTCGTCGCTGTGTACTTCGGTGCGAACTGGTGCGGTCCATGTCGCAAGCCAGAGATGAAGGCTGCAATCCTGCGAATGAAGCCACTAATTGCGGCCCGGATCACGTGCTCCGCCGCGTGGACGGCGACTCAATCCCGATCTGGGTTCGGGCGGGAGCACCGATCCGCTGAGCAATCGTCGAGACCTGCTCGCGAGTTGCCAACGAGCGGGATCTCTCGATCTAGCAGCTGTGCACAAGGAAGAGCCCGAGTCCCTTACGCGATCGTAGTCCCAGCTTGACCAAAACGTGCTCCGAGTGATGCCTTGCGGTGTGCGAGCTGACGCCGATCCGGCGCGCGATAGCCTCATCGGTCATGCCGGCCGCGAGGTGGAGTGCGACATCTGCCTCGCGCCGCGTCAACCCGAACCGCGCCCGCAGCTCGATAGCCAGTGGGAGCGTGGCGGATGATCGTCGGGCAAGGACGAGAACGGATGGTCCTGCCGAGCACGTCCCCGCCGGCAGTAGGGTCGCACGCAACATATACCGACCGCGTGCCGTGCTGATCTGGTGACTCTGCGCCAACGCCGCCGCCGCAAGTGCGCTGGAAGCAGATTCGCCCGGTGAGCCCTGATGGCTGCTCATGCTGCAAGCGATCCGCTGCATTGCGCCAATCACGATATCGCCCTCGGTGTCGCTCCGCTGCATGGCCGCGAGTGCCGCGTTGTGGTGTATCTCCTGATGACGCTCAGTATCATAAACCAGACATCCGTCGGATGCGCCGTCCAACGCTTCGAGCCACGCCGCGTGTGCCGCACGTCCGCTGTCCAGGCGCTGAACAGTTTCGTACCCCGCTGCAAGTAGCGGGACGATGAGCGCGAGCAGCGGACGCATCGCGATTGCAAACGGGTTCGGGCTGGCTGTTTCGAAGTCAATTGCACACATCACCTCGCCGAATGACGTAATGCCACCGCACCCGATAGAAACGCGCGCTCCGGCGGGGCGAAGAATGTCGTTGTACACAACAGAGTGACGTAACTGGTTGCCGATGATCTGATCGATTATTGTCGACGTGAACGTCGAGAGCCTGCGCTGGCGACAGGCTACGAAGCCGCGATCGAACGCAGTGTCCGCGCTCGTCACCTCGCCGTGCCTGTACGCGATCCATGCGTCGAGCTCATCTGAGAACATTGGCTGATCGTCCTCGAAGTACAGCCGTGCTCCTCGATCCGGCGTGCACAGGAACACGGAATCGCCACGGAAGAAGCCTCGTACCGCACGCGTGGCAGCGGCATACCATTCCTCTCGGCTACCGTACGCAAGCGGCGTCGCCAACACTTCGGTCAGTTCGGCCAGGCGGCGCTCATTGGCTCGCGAGAGGATCTGCATGGCGTGGGCCTCCCGTTTGACCGCGGACGAATGCGGTGCGCCGTTTAATGAAAGATGGGACGAACGTCCCAGAGACTAATGTACCGATCTCCCGTAGCTTCACAATGCTGCCGCCGTACGGACGCGTCCACGTGTTACTGAGTGCTCGCTAAAGACCGCGCACTACCCACTCTTGGAGGAAGATCAGATGACCGAAGCTGTCGCAGGACGGCGCTTCGCTCTTGGCACGCTCACGCTCGTGGGTGCGCTCATTCTCGTGCCGCTGGCAAATGCCCAGACACCGGCAACCGGCGCGACCATGGCCAAGCAAAGCGCGTCCTTACAACGGGCGTCCTTCTCGCCCCGTGGCTCCAACGTTGTCGACGTAATAGCAAACGACTTCGCGTTTGACCTCCCGCCGTCTATCCCAGGTGGTCTGACCACGTTCCGGCTACTCAACCGCGGCAAGCAAGGGCATCACTTGAGCGTGGTGAAGCTCGACCAGGGAAAAACGCCCGCCGATGCCATGGCCGCCATCATCCAGGCGGGCCACGGTCTTCGTCCCGCTTGGATGCATTCGGTTGGCGGGCCAAACGCGATCATGCCTGGTGCCGAAGGGAACGCGACGTTGGTGCTCGCGCCGGGAACTTACCTCGCGTTCTGTGAGGTACCGGGTCCAGACCCAATGCCACATTACATGAAAGGGATGATGAAAGGCTTCACCGTCAGTCCGGCCTCGACATCTTCCTCGCTCGCCGCACCGCTGCCGAAAGCTGACATGATTCTCACGCTGAGCGATTACGACTTCCGCTTCTCGCACCCGCTCACGAGGGGACGCCACGTGATAGCAGTGACGAACGCGGCACCGCAGCCCCACATGGTCGTCATGACGCGTCTCCAGTCAGGCAAGGGAATCAAGGATTTTCTTGCTTGGGCGTTTAACCCCGCAGGGAAGCCCGCGCCGGCTGAGGCGTTTGGCGGAGTGACCGAGATCGCGCCCGGAGCCACGGTGGTGATCGAGGGCAGCTTTCCGCCGGGTCACTATGGTCTCGTCTGCTTCTCTCCCGACGCCAAGGACGGCAAACCGCACTTCATGCATGGGATGCAGAAAGAGTTCACGGTGATGTGAGCCGCCAAAGGAGACATGAACATGAGCAGATACAATTCCGAGGTGATCCACGCAACTCTGAACAATGATCAAGCCCGCTTTGTCGCTATTCGGGCAAACGGCGCATACGCAGATGCGGTGACAGATGCATTGACATACTCCCGAGCGGCGGACGCGATCAACGCGAAGGCGTCGTCGCTGGGCTACGGGTCGCAGGACGGAGTTGGCGTTGAGGACGTCACCCCTGTGCTCGGCGGGTACCTGCGACGTCACGCCAATTACGATATCTACTCCACTGGTAACGGAGCGGCATTCGAGGTCCACGGCGCCATCCGCGCGAAATACAACGCGCTCGGCGGTGCCGCCGGGCTGCTGGGGATGCCGGTGACAGACGAGCAGGGCGCACCCGACGGCGCTGGCCGCTATAACCACTTCGATCACGGGTCGATCTACTGGACCGACCGCACTGGGCCGATGTCGGTGACAGGGACGGTTCGTGACCGTTGGGCGAGCACGGGATGGGAACGTGGACCCTTCGGCTACCCGGTGCAGGACCAGCACAGGGTGGTCGCGATTCCGGCGATTGATCCCGTCGTCGAATGGTGCCGTTTCGAGAATGGAGTCATTGCTGGCGACGCTCAGGGTGGAAATGATGCGCCTCACGCGACAGTGACCTACGCCGAGCTGGGCGCGATCGTCCGTGCGCGGTTGAATGCCCAATTCCAGGCATCGCCCGACAACGTCGCACTACGTGCCGGGATCGGACTGGCCGGTGTCTCCGACTGGCAATACGACTTCCGGTCCAGCATCTCACGTTCGGTCGGCTTTCGCATCCGAGGCTTCAGCGATAACGGCCTCGCCAACGATACTGATTTCACCATCAATATCTGGCTCCGCTTCGAGCTCGTATGGGGGCCGACCTTCACCGAGCCGACGAGCAAGACGCTCGTCGCCGTGCTCGAATCCCTGAGAGTGATTCACGACGGTGGACCACCTGTCGTGGGTGGCAAGGTGATCTCAGCCGTGTCCAGTGCGATTGCGGAAACCTTCTTTCCATCGGTTTGGCCAGACCCGGCGCACCCCGAAGTATCCAAGGGCACCATGTATGTCGCCGACGTGCCGACCGGGGCCAGCGTTCGCAGCGGTGTGATCGACATCCTCGACGTACTGGTGAGTGCAGCAGGCGACCTCCAACTCCTCGTCAATCCACTTGCGCCTCCCGAGCCAGCACCTGGTGATCCCAATTCAATGGACTGGGGCTATCTGCGGCAGTTCCTGGCACAGAACCAGATCGATGCCCTGAAAATCTGACTTGTCGTCCCGACAGGTAACCGACCCGACGCAGGGAGAGGCGATCATGAATGTTGCATCGACTCGTCAACCGCGGGGTCTCGATCTCGAAGCCGCGGCAGCCAGACGAGCACGTCCTGGTCCGCCCCGCCGAAGCAAGATCAAGAATGTCGCTGCCTTTGTGGTCACGCCCGACGAGATCGACTTCACAGCCAAGCTCCTCTCGGCAGACCCCGCCACTCCGGTCCCCGTGACGTTTCAGAAAGGCTTCCCCATCTCAACACTGCAGCCCGACCCAGCGCTGCCGCCGTTACCGACGTCCGAACGTGCAGCTTCTGCAGCGGTGATCGCAGCGTACGTAACCCGTCCCACTGGTGGTGCACGACGAACTGCTGCGCGACAGGTAGCGGCTCGTATACTGTGTAAATATTATTTAATTAGACGTGCCCGTGCCGATGTCCCGCGCATAGCAGTGTGGAGAGATCTGTGCGGCCGCTACACCAGCCACTGACAACGGCAGAATCATGCGTAGGCCAAAGACACGCTTTACGCATGCAATCATCGAATGCGTCCTGACGAGCTGAAGTCCCGGACACATCGGCCGCTGGGTTCAATTCCGTTTTGTTGTCCGACGGCGCTCGGCACTGAACGGTGTGAAAGTTTGATTGGCCAAAGAGAAAGCATTGCGCGAGCCTTGTGGCACCCCCATGTTGTGCCCACCCCAACTCGGGAAGGCGAATCCCACTTCAACACAGAAAGGGCACATGACACTGCGCTACGCTGCACGCACCCTTGCTTGTCTGGTCGGCGTCGGTTTCGCTACGGCCGGGTGTTAACACGCGGTCATTGATACTGGGCTCGCGCCCGGCACCCAGGTGATTGATAAGCAGTGGGCCCACAGCTTCATCGACGGCCTGGTTCCCCCGGACGTCATATCGACCGCTTCAAAGTGCCCACACGGCGTTGCACGAGTCGAGACGCAGCACAGCTTCCTGAACGAGGTGGCGGCGACCGGAACCATGGCGGCCGGCACACCGACGGTGAGTGGTACCGACTTCGAAATCGTGCTGGCACATGCAATCCAGGCGTCGGCTGAGAGCGGCGCGGCAGTGAACGCGCTAACGACCCGCTAGCAGATCGGCAGGGCGACATAGCCAGACATAAGAGGAGGGGACGGCGATCTGCCGCCCCCTCCTCTTCTAGCCTCACGTCCTTCCTCACGCCGCTTGCAGCTCTCTACCCAGCCCCGCCAGTCCGTCCAACACAGCCTGAATATCGCTCTCCGTGGTGCGAGGATTCATCAGCGTCACTCGCAACACGCGTTGACCGCCAAGTATGGTCGTCGTAATCCACCCGTGGCCGGAGCGGTTGTAGCGCTCGCGCAGCTCTCTGTTGAGATCATCGAGCTGCACCCCCGTTAAGGAGTCTGTCCCCACGTACCGGAAGCAGAGAATGTTGCACTCTGGCTCGTGCAGCACGCTGAAATCTTGGCGCAGCACCAGCTGATCGTACATCCAGCGCGCGAGCGAGCAGAGTCTGTCGTACAGTGCGCCGATCCCGTCGGCACCGTAGCGCTGCAGCGCTACCCACAGCTTGAGCGCATCCGCCCGGCGCGAGCACAGAAAGCTGTGCGGACCCTGATCCCAGGTGCGCTGCTCATCATCGCTACCTGCCTGAGACACATCGTGAAACAGGTACGGCGCGCGCTGCGCGAACGCGCCGTCGAGATCGCGCTCGTTGCGCACGAGCAGGACGCCGGTGGCGAGCGGCGTGAGCATCATCTTGTGTGGATCCCACGCAATCGATCGGGCGTGTGAGAGCCCGCGTACGCTTCCACGATGCGTCTCGGACAACAGTGCCGATGCTCCATGCGCGCCATCCACGTGCAGCCAGACTCCGCGCTCATCGCACAGCGCGCCTATCGTCTCCAGATCATCGAACGACCCCGTGGCCGTGGATCCAGCGGTCGCGACGACGGCCATCACGCGCCGCCCGCTGGACGCAAGATCGTCCAGTGCTGCACGAAGTGCATCAGTATCCATCCGCCAGTCGCGCGAGGGGATCGCGACGACGCTGTTCATCCCAAGCCCCATCTCGCCCACAGCGCGCGTGACGGCGTAGTGCGCGTGCTCGCCGCAGACCACCACCGGTCTCGGTGCCGAGCCCCGCCCTGAGCCCACGCCTTCGCTCTAAACGTCCGGTATCGCGATCGAGCGCGCGGCCAGCAGCGCGGTGAACGTCGCTTCTGTCCCGCCGGAGGTGAGCGTTCCGCCCGACCCCGGCCCGAAACCGACCAGGTCACACATCCACCGCACCACACGGTGCTCCAACACGGTCGCCACGGGCGACATCTCCCACACAGCGACCGACTGGTTGAGCGCCGCTACCAGCGCTTCGGTCCAGACCGCCGCCGGCATTGGCGCAGACACCTGATGCCCCATGTACCGCGGGTGACACAGATGGTTACAGTCGGGGATCACCTCATCGCGGAGCCGCTCGACGATGGTCTCGATCGCCTGGCCACCGCGTGGCAGCGGCTCATCGAAGCGCTGCGCAAGCTCGCGTGCTGTGCGCGGTGTCGAGACCGGACCCTCACGTGCGGCACTTGATTCGAAATAGCCGACCGCGAGATCGGTAAAGAGCTTGGCTACCGCAGCATCGGCGTCTGCCGTGAGCGCGGTCAGTACGTCATCGAACGGTTGAGCGATATGTGCCATGTTGCTGGCAAGATAGCAGGAGATCGCCAGCTCGCTCCGGTAGCCGCGGTTATGACTGCCGTCTCCACCTGCTTCTCCCAGAGGCACCGGTCAGAATCGAACTGACGAATAGGAGATTTGCAGTCTCCCGCCTTACCACTTGGCCACGGTGCCGGTTTTACTACAGTCTACAAAGTTAACGCCCCAGACACAGGCGGTGCCACCCCGTCATCAGCCACCGCTACCCGTCGCCGCCACCGGCCCCACGCACACCCATCAACTCCCGCAACACCGCCCGGCTCAGCAGATGCCCGCCGTCGAACGAGTGTACCCGGTATGGCACCCCCGACGCCTCCAGCACCGCACTCTGCGCCACCACCATCTCGCCCGCCACCAACGCGTCGCCCGTTCCGTACACCATGTCGATACTGAGAGCCGGCCGCCGCTCGCCCAGCGCCCGAGTGTTCACGTCCTGTGGGATGCCGCTCCCCCAGACCACCAGGTTATCCACCACGGCCGCCCCGCGCGCCGCCCACCGGCTCGCGGCCGCGCCGCCCTGCGAGAAACCGAGTGCGTGCACCCGCACCCGGTCGCGATCCATTCCATGGTCGGCTAGATCGAGGAACAGCCGCTCGTACAGCGCATCCAGATACGTGACCACATCCGCGATCTCTACGTCTCTATCCTCCCGCGTCATCCAGGTCGCGCCAACCTTGCTCGTGGGGCTGTGCGCCGGGCGACTGTCCAGATAGAAGCGCGACAGAGCTTCGGGTGCGACTATCAGTCGCGTGTCATCCTCCAGCGCCGCGAACGGCTCGATAAAGTTCGCGGCCAACTGCCCGAAACCGTGACACACGATCCAGACGTCACGCACCAACTCGTTGGGCGCGCCAAGCACGTAGTAACGCGCGGTCCGGGGAACAGTGATGTGCTGCGGGGCCAACTCTATCATCGAACCTGAGGGGACTGAGGTAACGCCCAATTATAGCGTATCCTGGGCCGCACACTGGTCGCGTTGATATTTTGATGGCAGTGGCCAAGCCGTACCCAGCAGCACCTTAAACGCCAGCCGATACAGAATTGTCGCTCCGATTGAAGCTCACGGCCGCTCGCGCCGCGGCGGTCCTGGTCCTGTTGGTAGGCGCTGCAGCCTACTACTTCTTGGACCAGTCGCGCCTCGCCGCAGCAAGCGTGGACCATACCAACGAGGTCCGGGCTCAACTCGAGCGTACGCTCCGCACGCTCGTCGATGCGGAGACCGGCCAGCGTGGATACCTGCTCACGAGCGACACCACCTATCTCGACTCCTACCGCGGTGCGCGCGTGGATGTCGATCGCGAGCTGGCCACGCTCCGCTCGCTCACCGCGGACAATCCGATCCAGCAGCGACGCCTCGACACTCTCGCGCTCGCCACCGACGCCAAACTGGTAGAACTGAACCAGACAGTGACGCTGGCACAGTCCGGCAGTCGTGATTCGGCCCTGAAAGTGGTGACGACGGAGCACGGGTACGGGTACGGCTACGGGCGCACTGCTAGACAGATCATCACCGCAATGCAAGGCACGGAGCTCGCGCTGCTCGCGTCACGCACCGCCGAGTACGACAGGCGCGGGCGAGTCGCGACTCTTGTAATCATCCTCGGTAGTCTCGCCGCAGCCGTGCTCTCGGTGCTCACGGTCAACTCCGTGCGCACGGCCGTGACGGCGCTGGAACAAGCCAAGGACACCATAGAAGAGGCGCGCGAGCAATTTGCCCAGCTGCTCGAGTCAACAGACGAAGGGCTGTATGGCATGGATGCCCACGGAGTCTGCACATTCATCAACAGTGCAGGCGCAGGCATGCTCGGCTACGATCACGACGAGCTGATTGGCCACGACATGCACACCATGATCCATGCGCGACGCCCGGACGAATCACCATATCCCGTAGAGGAGTGCCCCATCTACCGAGCATTTCTGGCGGGTGAGGCCGTGCGCGTCGCCAACGAAGTCTTCTGGCGCAAGAATGACACAGCTATCCCGGTGGAGTACAGCTCGTCCCCCATACGAGAGCGCGGAGAAGTCATCGGTGCGGTGATTGCCTTCAACGACATTAGCGAGCGAAAGTCCGCCGAGCGCGATCGCGATCATCTCATCACCGCGCTCGCGCGCAGCAATCAGGAGCTGGATCAGTTCGCGTATGTCGCGTCGCACGACCTCAAGGCGCCACTGCGCGGAATAGCCAATCTGTCCGAGTGGGTCGAAGAAGACCTCGGCGATAATGTCCCTGAAGACGTCCGCAAGAAGATGGATCTGATCCGTGGCCGGGTACACCGCCTCGAAGCGCTCATTGACGGGATCCTTCAGTATTCCCGCGCCGGCCGTGTGCGGGCGTCGGTGGAGACGGTAGATACCGCCGCGCTTCTTCAGGAAGTGGTCGAGCTACTCGCGCCACCGCCCGAGGTCACAGTGACCATCGGCCCGAACATGCCGACACTTCTCAGTGAACGTACCCCGCTGCAACAGGTGTTCCTGAACCTCATATCGAACGCGATCAAATACAATCGCCGCCCAGGCGCTACCATCGACGTAACTGTGCGCGACGCGGGACAATTCTACGCGTTCAGCATCGCCGACAACGGTGCCGGCATCGCTCCGGAATACCACGATCGCATATTCGGTATCTTCCAGACGCTCGAGTCGCGCGACAAGGTGGAGGGCACGGGCATCGGCCTCTCGGTGGTGAAGAAGATGGTCGAGTTGCGCGGTGGCACCATCACTGTCGATTCGGACGTCGGACGCGGTGCAATATTCACATTTCAATGGCCCAGGGTGGCCGAGGAGAGGGCTGCGGCATGAGTTCCGACCGTGTGCTGAATCTTGTGCTCATTGAGGACGACGAGGTGGACGTGATGAACGTGCGTCGCGCTCTGGACCGTGCGCACGTGACCAATTCCCTCTTCGTCGCCAACAACGGACTGGAAGGGCTGGAGCTGCTGCGCAGCGATCGTGTTCCGCGCGAGCGACGCCTGGTTCTGCTCGACCTCAACATGCCAAAGATGAACGGCATCGAGTTCCTGCGCGCGCTGCGCGACGACCCGGAGCTGCGTGGGACACCGGTGGTGGTACTCACCACGTCGGACGATGAGCGCGACAAGGTGCACGCATACGATCTCAACGTCGCCGGCTATCTGCTCAAGCCCGTGACGTTCACCAACTTTGTCGAGACGATGTCGACGCTGAACAAGTACTGGGCGCTCGTCGAGCTCCCAGAAAAGCACTAGCGTCACCGTGTACCGCACAACGTCCAGTCCATCGCTGTGACTGATCCGGTGAACGCTGGCGCAATCAGTATCCTGCTGGTCGACGACGACGAAATTGATCGCCTCGCGCTCCGCCGCGCACTATCCAAGGCCGGGCTCGGTGACATTCGGGTGACCGAGGCTGAGCGCGCGAGCGAGGCTTACGCGGAGATCACCGCTGGAACATTCGACTGCGCTTTTTTCGATGTGCGACTCCCCGATCGAGACGGCGTCGTGCTGCTTCGCGACGTACGCGCTGCTGGCGTGCGAACGCCGGTGATCGTCCTCACCGGCTTCGGTGACGAGCAGACGGTACTGGATGCGATGAAGGCAGGGGCGACAGATTACGTCGCCAAATCGGCTGTTTCGGCGGAACGGATTGGCCAGGCGCTCCGATCGGCTATGCGGCTTGGGGCGGCCGAGCGACAGGCGGCGGCGGCACACGCTTCGCAAGAACGGTACGCGGCACAGCTGCACGGGCTCGCGGAAGCCGCCGTTGCAGTCAACAACGCCGCCGGTGCAGAGGAGATGCTCCGCGTTACTGCAACGCATGCATGTCGCATCACCGGCTCCGATGCAGCAACTGTCGAGCTCGCCGCCGATATGGCAGCAGACCTTGCCCTCGACCCGAAGGCCAGCGTCACCACGATTGCATGGTACTCGGCCACTGGAAACGAGGCCGTGTGCAATCCATCGTGTGGGCCACAGCCTGATCCGGTGCGCGTCTCACTCCGCGGTCGCGACGGCAATGAGATCGGTGAGATTGCGCTTCTCCCGTGGAAGGAGAGCGCCGTGGACGCAGTCGTGGTCAGCCAGCTCGGCCGTCTCGTGGCGGGAGTGCTCGAGAACGTGCGGCTCTACCTGGCGGCACAGCGTGCGACTCGCGCGCGCGAAGACGTGCTGGCCGTGGTGTCGCACGATCTGCGCAACCCGCTGCACACGATTGGGCTGAGCGTGTCGCTGCTCGAGGAAGTGTTTCCGGATAGCCTGTCGGAGATCGCGCTGCAGCAGACGCGCATCATTCAGCGTGCGGTGAAACGAGCGAACACGCTGATCCAGGATCTGCTCGACGTCTCGCGCATCGAGGCGGGCGGATTGTCCGTTGTCACTGCACCGTTACCACCGCAGCAACTACTCGATGACGTGCACGAGGCGATGGGATCACTCGCCGCCGCTGCAGACATCAAGCTTGAGTGCGTCGCGGACACCGATCTGTCGCAGGTACTGGCTGACCGTGAGCGCGTGCTTCAGGTATTCACCAATCTGGTTGGCAACGCCATCAAGTTCACCCCGCCGGGTGGGACAATCACCGTTTCCGCAACGGGCGACGGCCCAGGCTTCGTGCAATTCGCGGTGCGCGACACGGGCCCCGGAATCGCCGCGGAGAACCTTCCTCACGTGTTCGACAGATTCTGGCAGGCGCGTCACGGCGCAAACAACGGTGCAAATAACGGTGAGTCCAAGTCAAGCGCCGGGGCTGGACTTGGACTCGCCATCGCCAAGGGAATAGTCGTGGCGCACGGTGGCACGATCTCCGTTTCCAGCAAGCTGGGCGTCGGAACCGAGTTCACGTTATTGCTCCCGACTGTCGTGCAGTAGTATTGATCGTGCGTGACGCAGCACGTCACCTGTGTTGCGTCACACCAACTTGCTGACAGTAAACCAGCACTGGACAGGTCGAGCACTTGGGGAGAGTTCCGGCGCAGATGTGCTTGCCGAAGGGGACGAGCAACCGGTTGATCTCTATCCAGTATTTCCGGGGGAGCTTCTTCTCCAGCACCTCGCGTGTCTGCTCCGGCGTGCGCGTGGCCACGTAGCCCCACCGGTTGGTCACCCGGTGCACGTGGATGTCGACGCTGATGGTAGCCTGGCCACATGCGACGCCGAGCGCAAGATTGGCGCACTTGGGACCGACGCCGCTGAACGACGTCATGGTCTCGAAATCACACGGTAGATCGCCCCCGAATTCTTCGGTCACACGCACCGCCATGTCGCGGATCTGCCTCGCCTTGGACTCGTGGAAAGTACACGGATGTATCAACTCGTCGATCTCCGTGGCCGACATGCGCGAGATGGTCTCAGCGTCCGGCGCTCTTTCCAGCAGTCGGATAGAGGCGGGAAGCGTGACCTCGTCGCGCGTGCGGATCGAGATCACGCACCCTACCAGCTGCTGGAACGCCGTTCGGTAGCCTGCATCGCCGAGGGCGAACATCGCTGCATCCGCAAAGGGCGCAACCGCCATTCGCAGGCGGTCTACTACGGTGTCGATACTGAACGGTTTCTTACCACGCTCGTCCGCCATGCCAATCTATACGCGCAGCAAAGGTGCCAGACGGCTCGCGACTGGCACGAGCCGACACTGCTCAGCGTAGATTTCCCGCATGATGATCATGAGTCCCATCTCCACCGATCTCTGGGTCCCGGGCATTCCCATCATCGAGAAAGTTGCCCGCTCGGTGATCGTGTACTTCTTCCTGATAGTCATCCTGCGACTGGCTGGAAAGCGGACGCTGGGTCAGCTCACCTCGTTCGATCTCGTGGTCCTGCTGCTCCTGTCCAACACCGTCCAGAACGCGATCATCGGCAACGACAATTCGCTCTCCGGTGGCCTGATCGGCGCCGCGGTGCTCGTCGCGCTCAACTACGTCATCGTGCGAAGTCTGTACAGGCACAAGAGAGCGGAGCGGGCCCTCGAGGGTGGCGTCACCATCCTCGTGCGCCACGGCAAGTTCTTAGACGACAACATGAAGCGACAACTCATCACCCACGCCGAGCTCGAGGCTGCCGCGCGGCGGCAAGGGATTCAGAGGATGAGCGACGTTCGCGTGGCGAGACTGGAGCTCGGAGGCGCCGTGACGTTCGAGCTCAACTCCCCAACGGAGCAGGACCGTCACATCGCCGACGTGCTCGCCAGACTCGAGCGTATCGAGGCCAAGCTCGACGGCGGCAGTAGCACGGCGGAACTGGCGCGATGAATTTGTGGAACGGACGTCACGTGGGGCCGCTACTCACCGCGTGGGCGGTGCTCCTTGCCATCGCAGCAGGCTTGTACAAGATGCAATCATCGCAGCGCGCGCGCGAGGGAACGACCGCCGGCATCAGGACCGGCGTAACGCGGATCGCCGCGACTAGCCGGAGCTAGCTCCGTGCCGCGCGTCTCCTCTGGACCATGCGGATAACCGCATACCCTCCCGGCCCGGTCAGAATCGCCGCCAATGACCCCAACAGTGCGGGGCCCGCGTATTCGCCGTCCCGCGCGCCGAGCACCACGACAACCGTGAGAACGGCGACTGGCAACGCGGAGAGTAGCACCACGCCCATAGTTCCGACCGGAATTCTGAACACCCCCCGCAGCTCTGGCTCGTGTCTGCGAAAGTGCACCAGCGCCGCAAACTCCAGGAAGAGCGCGAGCGAGTACAACACCACATCCGCAACGACCAGATCGGCGAACGGAACCAACGCGAAGATGGAGTACACCACCGCGCTCGCGACGATGGCGAAGCGAGGCACACCTCGCTCATCGGTGCGTCCGATCGCGGCGGGGAGCACACCGTCGTTGGCCATCGCGAACGGGATGCGCGAATACGCCATGAGCAGCGCGTTGAACAGTGCGATCGCGCTCACCATTCCGCCGATCGCCAGCAGGATCGCTAGCCCGTGTCCCGCCGTTCCGCCCACGGCGGCGCGCGCGATGTCAGGCCACCCTCCCTCGTGCCAACTCCGCCAATCGGTAGCACCCAGTGCTGGGATCATCGGAACCATGTACGCCAGCACTACCAGAGGTAGTGCACGCGCCAGGGCCGTCGGATAGCTCCGCGACGCATCCACCACCTCACCCTGCACCGTCGAGGCATTGTCCCACCCAACGTAGTTCCAGAGAGCGATCGACAATCCAACCCCCATACTCCCTGCAACGTTTTTCCCGGCCGGCACGAACGGGAGCCACGGCGCGTGGGTAATGTGCGGCATTGCGCCCAGCGCGAGCAGCAGGAACGCTGCGAGGATGCTCATGCCTGCAATTACTGATGCCGCTCCCACCTTCTGCACGCCGCGCAAATTGATTGCCGCCGTGGCCCAGATCATGACCAGCGACACGCCCCATCGCACCGCCGTGCTCAGACCGGGGAAAAAGAACGCGAGATACTGATTGAAGAGGACCGGGTATATCGCCATGTCGACCAGCGAGTACATCCAGGTCCACCATCCGTTCTGAAATGCCCAGAACTCACCGAACGCGCGGCGTACCCATGCGTAGTAGCCGCCCTCCTCCGGCAGCATGCTCGCCAGCTCGCCAACAATGAGTACCTCGGGAAGCGACCACACCACCGGTACCAGCAGCATCAGTAGCAGCGCGATACCGGGACCGACCGATGCGACCAGCGTCTCGGTGGAATAGGCGCCGCCCGATACGCAGAAGAACAACACGAACACCAGCGGCAACGTTGTGAGCGTCCGTCGAAGACTCACCGCACTACGCTCAGCGACTACTTCGCGCGTGCGTAAACTTCCACCCACGGCGCGCGCCAGCCACGCTGCGCCAGTCGCTCCATCGCCTTTACCGCACGCTCCTCGATCGTTCCGTACAGCGTGGTCCAACGATCCGCTATTGGAACGAGCGTGTCACCGTATACACGCTGTACCTCGAAGCCCCCGCCTCGCAGCAGGCGCGCGAGTGATTTC
>JBPCQO010000248.1:0-3632 GCA_050998035.1 Gemmatimonadaceae bacterium
CAACGTCGCCACCGCCACTTCCAACCTCACCCGAGAGCCACAGGAGACCCATGTACACCTTGTCAGCTTCGACGAAGTACTTGTCGTCGCTCTGGAGCTCCGAGCGTGAGAGCAACTGAAGCTCAACACCAAGCATCTGGGCGTCCAGCCGATTCAACGCGCTCTCGACGTCGCTCTTGCCAGCATTGGCCTGCCGCTCGTCGGCAACGGCCTTGCGCATGATCTCGATATGATTGATCATCTGTGCGGCATCAGTCATGTCATTGCGTATGCGCACCTGCGTTCGTGTTGATGCAACGAGATCCGAGTCCGAAGAGGGCATTGCGGGGTCGCGGATCACGACAAACGGCTCTGTCCAGCTCTTTCCAGCAACGCTGAGCCGAACATTGTACGTACCGGGTGCGGCGATCGGTCCGGTTCTAACGGGGTTTTCTATCCCCCAGTGTAGCACCGGACGCGTTGGCTTGTTATCGAAGCGAGGCTCGGTGAAGATGTGCGGATTGTCTGGAGCGACCGTGCGAAGCGCTATCTGCGTTGCCGCATCGTAACGGAGATCCCACGGCACGCGATTGAGGCCAGCGCGCGACCACACGTGCATCGTGCGAACTGCCTTGCCGGATTGGTCGAGCACCTCGATCGTTACACTGTCAGCAGCGCTCGGCATCTCGAACGTGAAATCCGCATGACCGGTTCTGGACTGGCGGAAGGCAAGATGCGGCGCGAAAAGACGTGTCGCCGCAATGACCGGCTTCGCTGATGGATTCGCTGATGCACCCTGCTCCCACGCGGTGATGTCCCGAAGGATGTACAACCCGCGCCCATATGTGGACACTACAACATCGTGCCACTGTTTCGGGACCGATATCCATGTCACTGGAGCGGCGGGGAGGCCATTGTTGAACTGCGTCCAGTGGCCGCCGTCGTCCATGGAGTAATAAAACGCGTTGCCGGTGCCGGCGAACAACATCCCCTTACGGTTCGGGTTTTCCGCGATCGACATCACGTACGCCAGTGGATGATCCTCGGGGAGGTTCGAATTGACCCTGGTCCAGGATTGCCCGTAATCGGTCGTCTTGTAGATGTACGGCTTCCGGTTGTCCATGATATGGAAGTCAATCGCAACGTAGGCAGTCGCCGGATCGAAGTGGGACGGCTCGATCTTACGGATCGTTCCCCAAGCCGGCAGTCCCTTAATGTTGGCGGTGACGTTGTTCCAGTGTGCACCAGCGTCACGCGTGTACCAGAGCTGCCCGTCATTGGTACCGGCCCATATGAGACCCTGCTGGATCTCCGACGGCGCGATAGCGAACACGACTTCGCCGTAGAACTGTCCCAGATTGTCAGGGACGATTCCGCCCGACGATACAATGCGCGACGTGTCGCGGGTCGACAGATCGGGACTTATCACCGTCCAGTGCCGGCCAGCATCCGAAGTTCTGAAGATCACCTGGCAACCATAGTACACAGTGTTGTGATCGAACGGATCGATCGCAAGCGGTGGCGTCCAGTGACAGCGATACTTCAGCACGTTCGGCGGTGCATCGAGCGTGTGGATCCATGGGCTCACCGAGTGCGCGAGCTTGGTGCGTGCATCATATTGCGTGACCTGGTCGCCGTAGCAAGTTGCCCAGACGATGTTGGGATCGGCGATGTCAGGAACAGTGAAGCCAGACTCGCAGCCACCCAAGCCGTCTTCCCACGGCGTGCGATTGAACGTGTTTGCGAACGCATCACCGCCTGGGACGGCACCCACGCGGCCAAACCCGCCTGCGACTGCCGCGGGTGCCGGCGCTCCGGGTTCGGGTGTGGTGGTCCCTTTTGGGGGCGCACCTACGGTGTCACCGGCGATGGAATCCCGACGAGCGCTGTCTGGGCGCGTGCTATCAGCCGCTGGCTGTGTGCGCTGACGCGACGGCGCGGCGCGTATTGGCGAATCGCTCGCACCGCGCATGGGGTAACTATTGTCCTGTCGATTGGAATAGATCCAGTATGGAACCTGGTGATCCACGGCCACGTGATACATCTGCCCGTTCGGCAGCGTGACGGACGTGAAGCTCTTGCCGTGGTTCATCGTGATGTGCGCACCGCCATCATCCGTCAGAGCGAAGCTGTCTGGATTCTTCGGATCGATCCAGATGTCATGGGTGTCGCCACCCCAGGGAACGTCCTTGAACGTCTTCGCGCCGTCGGTGGAGCGCCAGAAGCTGCTGTTGGCGACCAATACCTCGTCCGCGTTACCGCTCGACACTTTGATGTTGACGTAGTAACCAGCGCGTCCGATCAGCGTGCGCGCCCAATTCGCGACCTTCCACGTGCGCCCGCCATCATCCGAACGCCAGACGGATCCCTGATCCGCCGTCTGTATCAACGCGTAGACGCGATTCGAGTTGGTCGGCGCAACGGCGACGTCTAGCTTTCCGAGTGGAGATTTCGGCAGCCCTGGGTCGGCAATTCTGGACCAGGTGGTACCTCCGTTCCGGGTGACGTACAACCCGCTGGATGGACCGCCCCCGAACATCGCCCACGTATGCATGACGACCTGCCACATGCCGGCGAACAGCACGTTTGGATCGTGTGCGTCCATGGTGATACCAGAGCATCCGGTGCCATCGTCCACGAAAAGCACGCGGGTCCATGTTTTACCCCCGTCAATCGTGCGATACACGCCGCGTTCCTTCTGAGGCCCGGTCGCGCGGCCGAGCGCACACACGAAGACGATGTTCGGGTTGGTGGGATTGACGATGATACGGCCAATACGCCCTGTCTCCCGCAGCCCCATGTTGGCCCACGTCTTTCCGGCGTCGGTTGACTTGTAGACACCATCGCCCATAACGTCAGCATCGCGGATGGTCCAGGCTTCACCGGTGCCGGCCCAGACAGTTCCGACCTCGGAAGGCGCTGTGGCAAGCGCGCCGATTGCTTGTACGTGCATGCTATCGAACACCGGAACAAACGTGTGCCCGCTGTCGCTCGACTTCCACACTCCGCCGGAAGCGGAGCCCATGTACCACGTGCGTGGATCGCCGACGACGCCTGTGACCGCGGCAATACGCCCGCCGTTGGCCGGCCCCATGTATTGGAAGCTGAATGGCTCAGTCTCGGCGCCGCGCCTCGTTGTGTCAGGTCGCTGTTGGGCTCCGGCTAGCGCGGGGCCAAATGCGAGAGCGAGAAAGATCGCGGCGGCAACGCAATGTGACGTGCGATTGCGCAACGGCAGGTTGTTCATGTCACGATTGTGTTTGGATGAAGACGACAAAATCAAGTTGGCAGGGGAGCAGTATCATCTGTGCTAGCGGAGCGCCCGCGCACCAGCTCCTTCATGATGTTCCCCGTCATGAAGGCGATGTTGGCAGGGCGCTCCGCCAGCCGGCGCATCAGATACGGGTACCACTGAGTGCCGAACGGCACATACACGCGCATGCGGTATCCATCGCGCACCAGCTTCTCCTGCAGGTCGCGCCGAACGCCGTACAGCATCTGGAACTCGTACCTGTCGCTCTTGATGCCTTCATCGCGCGCGAACCGCTTCGCCGCTGCGAGCATCGCCTCATCATGGGTCGCGATCCCGGGATAGTTCCCGTCCTTCATCAGCGCCTGCATGCAGCGCACGTAGCTCGCGTCCACGTCCTTCT
>JBPCQO010000254.1:0-3861 GCA_050998035.1 Gemmatimonadaceae bacterium
GCGGCGGATCTGCGCCGAGTGAGAATGGCAGTGGACAAGGGGCCGTTGGACTGGCACACGCCAGCTCCAGCGCCGCCGGTGCCCTGAAGCCGCTACCGGTGGAACCGTACAGGCGAATGTGATTCTCACCCAGGTACGTCAGCCCAACTCTGGGTGACAGGTGCCAGAAGGTGGTGGTCCCATTGTTCTTAGCGTCTCTCAGATCGCGGAAAGGGACACGCACTGCATCCCCGCGCCCGGCGGCCAGGAGCGACAGCCGACCGGTAAGCTGCATCGTCGCCTGCGCGAACAGCGCGCCATCGTCGCCCTTGATGCGCGCGTCCTCGCACAAGCGGGTCTGCGCGTCGCAATGGGGCGGAACGTCCGGCACGGTGGCGTTCGGTTCTCCAAACACGCGATATTTTACATCTGTGTGTGTGTACTCTCCGCCCACGCTGAGTGCGGTCGGCAAGCCCGCAATCGTCATCAGAACGTCGAGCTCTGTGGTGCCGCCGAGCGATTTGTTTGTCACGAAGGCACGCGAATCCGGGTCCTGCGCATTCACGTTGAACTGCTCGGTCGCGTTTCGCCGCGCGAACATGTTACCGCGAACTGTAGAAGCTCCGCGCGCACGCGTGCCGCGTAGCGATCCCTGGATCAGCTCGGGCCGGAAGAAATCTCCAGCGCTGTAATTGGCGCGCCGGCCAGCGTTGAGCCAGCTCTCCGGCAGCGACCCTGCCTCGTACACCTTGTCCCGCCCGTACAGCAGCGATAGCGCCAGATCGCTCCCGCCTGTCTTCCTGCCCACAGTTGAGAATAGCTGACGCGTAGTGCTGCCCGACTCGACCTGATAGCCGTCTTCCCGGGTCGCCTTGGCGCTCAGCGTACCATCGATACCGCTCCACATTCCGCTCCCGAGCGCGTGAACTGCACGATAGCCAAAGCTGCCCTCATCCGCCGTGACCGTGACGCGCGGCGTGAGGCCACCACGCACCGTCGAGAGCGTGAGTGCGCCGCCGAGCGTGTTCTTCCCGAAGATGGCCGAAGGTCCGCGAATGAGCTCGGCACGCCTGATCGCGTCCGTGGGAAGTAGGTCGAAGTTCACTTCCTGGGCGTCCGGCTCGTTCACGCGAACGCCGTCGAGGAAAACACTCACGCCTTGCGGTACGCCCGCGACCGGCGAGAGAGTGAAGCCGCGGAACTCAACCGTGGGCTGCGCCCTGCTCCCCTGGTCGTTCGTGAGACTGACGCCCGGGAGCCGAGCCAGAGCGTCCGCCGCGCTCGCGGGACCCGGTGGCGAGTTGCGCACATCGATCGCGTCCACTCGCGTTGCGGTACGCCTGTTCGCGCGCGTCGAGAGGCGTGCACCGGCGACAATTACTGGCGCCAGTCCGTGTGCCCGCGCAGAGTCTATTCGTGCCGAATCCGGTGCCGTTCGTGTAGTATCAACGCGCTGGCCAGTCGCGACCGCCGGGAGCAGTAAAAGTCGAGTTCCGATTGTCAGCGCAACTGCAGCAAAACGCATCGGCGAAAGATAGGGCGCGGTACTGCTTTGCCGACGCTGTCTTATGCTCCGGCGCTACTTGCCCATCTCGAAATAATCCTGCGCCGCCGTCACCACCACAGCCGACGCGCCATCCACGCCCAGCGCATCAGTATTGACGCAGACGTGATACGTCTCCAGCGCCGTCCAGTCGCGTCCCCAGTGCGACTTCACCCAATCGCGCCGCTGCCGGTTGGTGTCGTCAACGCGCCGGCTCGCCTGTGCTTCGTTCAGCGAGTCGCGGTGCATGGAGCGGCGAATCAGCGCCTCGCGCGGTGCGTAGCAGAATACGCTGAGTACGTCGCTGCGCAGCCCCAGCATCAGGTGCGCGCCACGCCCGACGATGACCATTGGCCCGCGCGTGGCAGCCTCTTCGATCACGTGCCGTGTTACAGCGAGCAGTCGCTCCTCGGTGGGTGGGAACTTGGCGTTGGCAAGCGGCGACAGCATCTCCTGGGTGCTCAGCGCCATCGCACTCACCAGCCGCTCGCTCAGCGACGGCATGCGCTCCTCGCGCGCGGCTACTTCGGACGTGGATAGCCCCGTCCGTGACGCGACTTCATCGATCACAGCGTTGTCCAGCAGCGACCACCCGAGCGTTGTCGCGACAGCGGTCGCCACATCCGAGCCACCGGAACCGTACATGCGAGACACCGAGATCATCGGCATTGTGGGCGCCTTCTACGCGGACAGTCCGCCAAAGTAATCCTCGCCCGGCCGGCGTCGCTTCTCACTGATCGCACGCGCGTAGCGCCCCTCGTCCGAGCGCGAGATCTTGCGCCTCGCTACGAGCGCTTCGAGCAGAAGCTCACACGCCGCCGCCATCAGCGCCGTATCACCGCGCTTGGCGAGCGATGATGCCTCAACTGCGTCCAGCAATCCTGGCACCGACTCGAATCCGCGCACCACCGACGCCGCCGACACATCGTCCGATACCTGAAGCGCGCCGCCGCCATCGAACCACATCACGATCTCGTCCGTATCCACCATTCCGCCCCGCTCCCGGAACGTCGCGTCGGCAGCCCGCCTGATCAGCTCCCGCGCAATGGCAGGTCCGCCCACGATCTCGCCCTCATACTCCAGCTCGATCTTGCCGGTTATTGCCGGCAGAGCTGCGTATACGTCCGCGATGCGCGGCACCACCTCGGATTCGCTCGTCTCCACGGCGCGCCGTTCGGCGTTTGAGATCACGTTCTCCAACACCGTGATGGGCATCCGCTGTGACACGCCGGAGCGGCGGTCGATGCGCTTGTCCGTGCGCGCCTCGAAGGCGATGCGTTCGATCACCTCCTCCATGAAATCCGGCACCCGCACGCGCATCACTCCGCGATCCGTCCACGCTTCCTGCCGCGTGATCGACATGCCGACGTCGACAGTCTCGGGATAGTGCGTCACGATCTCGCTCCCGATACGATCCTTGAGCGGCGTGATGATCTTGCCGCGCGCGGTGTAGTCCTCGGGGTTGGCCGAGAACACCAGCAGCACGTCGAGCGGGAGCCGCACCGGGTAACCCTTGATCTGCACGTCTCCTTCCTGCATGATGTTGAAGAGCCCCACCTGGACCTTGCCCGCAAGATCTGGAAGCTCGTTCAGCGCGAATATACCGCGGTTGGCGCGCGGCAACATGCCGTAGTGGATGGTGAGCTCGTCCGACAGGATGTGGCCGCCGCGAGCCGCCTTGATGGGATCGATGTCCCCGATGATGTCGGCGATGGTGACGTCCGGCGTGGCCAGCTTCTCCACGTACCGGCTGTCCCGCTCCAGCCACGCTATCGGGGTGTCGTCGCCCATCTCCTCCATCAGCTGTCGTGCGTACTTGGAGACCGGCTTGAACGGATCATCATTTACCTCGCTGCCGGCGACCATGGGAACGACCTCGTCCAGCAGCGACGTTAGCGCACGAAGAATGCGCGACTTGGCCTGGCCGCGGAGGCCGAGCAGGATGAAATTGTGCCGGCTGAGCACCGCGTTGGCAATCTGCGGCATCACGGTGTCCTCGTAGCCGAGCACGCCGTGGAAGAGTGGGCCGCCCCGGGCCAGGCGGTCCAGCAGATTCTGCCTCAGCTCGTCCTTGACGGTGCGCCGGATCCGGTCCGGAGCCGCGTAGGGAGAGCGCTTCAGGGCGCCGAATGTTTCAGGAAATGACGACACGCTACTCGTTGATGGGGGAGGAAAAAGCACGATCCAGGACGGACTATTCGCTAAACCCTCACATACCACGTAATTTAGCTCGTGGGTCCTACCTCTTGACACCGATTCTGGTGGGGATAGATTCGACCCCGCGCCACATCCGGGCAACGCAAACGCGTGCACGGACCCGGGCGATCACCCTCTGAACC
>JBPCQO010000019.1:0-6987 GCA_050998035.1 Gemmatimonadaceae bacterium
CCGTGGGGCGCTCGAGAAAATAGAAGTCCTGCACCAGATCTCCGTTTGGCAGCATTGCCTGTGCACGAACTCCGGCCCCGCCGGGGATGAGATCATCGTTGCGAACTTCTGGTACCAGCCGTTGCAATGCCGCGCGAAACAGATCGCGGCTGAACGATCGCTTCAGCTCTCGCAATGTCATCGACGGATACCGGGCGATGAAGCGCCACAGCCCCGGGAAAGTCACCGCGTCGCCCAGATCACGCACACTCACGTCGCGCTTGCGATACCCCTCGCGCGCGGACGCCAGCACCGCGTTGGGCCCGCACTCAACGCCGCCAGCGATCATGCGGGTAAAGTGCACGCCCAGGAACGGGAAGGCGGGATCGGGAACGGGGTAGATGAGATTGCGAACCAGGCCGGCGCGCTCCGGGCGTAGCTTGTAATACTCGCCGCGGAATGGGACGATGCGCAGCTCCGGGCGCTCGCCGGCGAGTCGCGCGATGCGATCGCAGTGCAGGCCGGCGCAGTTCACCAGGACGTCGCCTTCGATCGCGCCACGTGCCGTTTCCGCGACCCAGCCGCCTCCCGCGTTGGAGCGTAGCCCGTGCACTCCGGCTCCGGTCAACACCTGTCCGCCCAGCCTGACGATCTCGCGAACCAGGGCGGTGCAGACGGCCGGATAGTCGACAATCCCTTCCTCCGGCACGCGTAGCGCGGCGAGGGCCGAGACGTGCGGCTCGATCTCACGGGCGGCGCCGGCATCGAGCCACTCCAGACCGGCGAGGCCATTGCTCTGCCCGCGCTGGTGCAGCTCCCGCAGGCGCGGCACCTCTTTCGCATCGGCGGCCACTACCAGTTTGCCGCATATCTCGTGGCGAACTCCGTGGGTCTGACAGAAGGCGGTCATCTCACGGATGCCGTCCACCGCAAGCCGCGCTTTCAAAGAGCCGGGCTTGTAGTACAGCCCTGCGTGCAGCACGCCGCTATTGTGCCCCGTCTGGTGCTGGCCGACCTCGGCCTCCTTTTCCAGAACAGTGAGCGAGGTGCCGGGGCGAGCAAGCAGAATTTTGTACGCAGCCGCGAGTCCGATGATCCCACCGCCGATAACGACGACGCGGCGCGAGCGAGTGCCCGTCGCCGGTGATCCGGCAGCTGACGTAGCGGACCTGTTGGCCGAAGCAGAGTTGGCGGCGTGATGTGGACTAGCGGACATTAGTGTTGGCGCGATGAATTGACGGTTAGCTCACAACTGCGGCGCATCGTAGCGCTAGACCCTTGCTGATTCTAGCGCGATTCACTTAACTGTTCTAGATCGTGTCACCTAGCTCCATCGTCCAACCGGTAACCAGCCGTGACTGCGGTTCTCCATTCGAGCGCTAACCCATGTCCAAGCCAACGAAGATAACTCCTCGAACTCGTGCGCTGGCCTGGTGGAAGGAGCGTGTAGAGGGGCACCGCTACGTTGTCTCCACGAGCGAATCTCCCAGCCCCGCTGTCGCTGGCGTGCTCCGGAAACAGCGACTCGTTCTGGATATCGCCAATAAGCGGGTCTGGATACTTACCCAACCTGACCGAACCGACGAGCGGGAAGTATTCCTCCGTAACTATTGGGCCGTCATAGACATCGTGCTCCGTGGTTGGGCCCCTGCAGCCATTGCCGATATCTCGGCGGTCCGGCTGCACCTGGGAGAGGCGGTGCCGCCGAGAGCGCTACCTGCGATTCAAGGCGCCAATCAGAGTCGGTACGAGCTCGAACTCTTTGACGAGTTCACGCTACAGCTCCGTCCTGGTACTCTCAGTGAGGAGCGTATCATACGGCTCCCTGCCACACACGCTGAGGTCAACGTCTTGGGTGCTGCTGACCTCCTCACGACACTCGATCTGCCCGAACTTGAGCGCGACCTTGAGGCGGTAAGCGCATGGCTCCGGCATTTAGTGATCGCTCAGCCAAGTCTCGATGCAGCGGTTACGCACCGGCCACGTCCGCTCGTTTTGGCGCGTCTCGGCGCCCTGGCCCGTGAACTCGGCAATCGTGCACTGGCCGAGCAGCTCGACACCGCGGTCAGGGCGGTGACAGAGTATCCGCCAGGGGCCTTTGCTACGGGAATCGGGAGCCGCATCTCCGTCCCAGCGCCGCTGATCGCCGCCCCCCGCGGGACAGGGGAGCCATGGTTGGACCGTCAAGCAATGACGCTTGAGCGATTCCGCGCGGAACTTGACGCATTGCTGGAGGAGCGCGTGGGACCGGCGCCTGGGCTACGTCTGAGCACCCTCATCGGCAATGCGCGCCAGGCAAAGCAATACGATGCTTACCACAATACTACGATGGAAGGGTACCGCATAAGCGAGGCGGTCTCTGACGCCGTCGTAAGTGGTAAGCCGCTCACCGGACCTATTACGAGCGAAGCGGAACTCCGTGCCGTGATGGCTGTGCAGGGATACAGCCGCGCCTTTGATCTTGTGATCGAGCGTGCACGGCAGGCTGGGTCGCGCACTGGATCGCACGCGATAGACGAGAGTCTCATGCTGGACCTATATGGCGAATTGTTCCGTCCGGCCGTGGACTCTGGCACGGTCTCCGAAGCGGACTTGCGCGGATGGCGTACGATCAACGTCGGACTCGCCGGCGGCTGGCGTCACGTGCCGCCATCACCGGTGAAGCTGGTGAGCCTGATCCGCGGCGTTAGCGAATACCTCGCACGGCCAGACCTAAAGCCGCTTACCCGTGCCGTGCTCGCGCACATCGAGTTCGTGACGATTCACCCATTCATCGATGGGAACGGGCGGTTGGCTCGGCTGCTTATGAACTACGCGCTTCTGACGGCAGGGTATCCCTGGATCACCATAAGGTCTGATGAGCGATTCCCCTATTTCCAAGCTCTGGAACGCGCGCAGGCTGATGGAGACGTGAAACCTATCGGCAAGTTCCTGGCTCTACACATCGCACAGTCTGTCGCGGCCGCTTGCTCAGCGCCTGATTCAGTGCGGCCACGTAGCCGTGGATACGAGTGATGGTGGAGTGCACCTCATCATCGGTCGCGAGATATGGGTCGACTATTTCGCTGGGCGCGAATTCCCCCGATGCATTGATGCCGCCCAGGAGCATGACCTTTGAGCGAGCCTGTGGAAATGCAGCCAATATGTTCACGACGTTCAGGTCGTCCATGGCGAAGATCACATCTGCCTGATCGACGAGCTCGTCGGTGAGCGGCTGGGAGCGGTGGTCCTCCAGCGATGTTCCGAAGGCACGGGCAGCCGCCTGAACGCGCGGATCGGCCGGCCGTCCGAGGCGTGTCGTGGTTCCGGCGGAGACGACGTGGACGGGCCCCAAGCCGGATGTCTCGAGCGCTTCCCGGAGGAACTGCGCCGCGGCGGCGCTCCTCATCAGATTGCCATGACAAACGAACAGGACGGAGTCGAGCGTAGCGGGAAGGCGCTGGCGCGGCTCCATCCTCAGAGCCCGGATAGTGCGGCGTTTCAGGTACGGGACGCGACGGCCGGGTGGCAATGCGCGCGCAGATCTGAGCACGGCGGCCGTTGAAGGCGGAAATACTAAAGATACGGTGCCCATTACCGCGCCCACGATGACTCGCGCGATGACGCGGGCACTTTCCTGGAGCGCTGGTAAGGGGTCTTCCCACGACCAGAGCGGTTCACCATGCGTCAAGAGCGCGGCAATTTCGGGGCGTGGGCAGCCGATCGAGCAGATCTGCGATAGCTCCTCGTAGCCACGTGCGACGATGGCGAGCGCCACGTCGCACGTGGGAGTTATCCACGCTGCGTTCTCCGCCTTGGCCAACAGACGCAGCAGTGCGGCCGATTCGGACACGCTTCCATCGAGATGAACCACATCTGAGATCGAGTTCGATCTCAGATGGAAAGACTCACCTGGCGGGACAGCTATCACGCAGCGGACGCCCTGTTTATGCAGGAAGCGAGAAACTGCGACGACGATCCGCGGCTCTGCTCCCACAATTATTGAAGTGTCTGGCTGGCTCACGATGTCAGCGCGTGCGCGTAGGTCCTGGCGTCACGTGGTGACAGAGCGAACTTCCTGCTCCAGAAGATTTGCATCAATGAAGAACTTGCAGGCCCAGTTCAGGTACTCGAAGCGCCCGTAATCTCCGTCAACCGGGAAAGACCCCTTTACGCCACCTCGTGTTTCCGGCGGCCCGTCCACGCTGACGCGCGTCCGGACGTACGAATTGACCTTGAAGGCGGCGTCGCGGAATCTCGCGTCACCGTTGATCTGGTACAGCATGAGCCAGCAGTGAGCGATCTGCACGGATCCCGTGAGGCAGGCCCACTTTGCGGCAGCCGTCCAGTCGGCGGAGAGGCGCCCCGGAAGGAACCCGTCCGGCCGCAGTGCGGACAGCGTGCCTTCCGCCGTCTTGAGTGTGGCGGTCAGGAGCGACGGATCGCCGCTGAAGCGGTAGCCTTCGATGACTCCGCGCAACACGTACCCGATCGTATGGGTGAGTGGGTGCTCCGGGTCGTTCAGACAACAATCGGCAAACCACCCGTTGGGGCGTTGTTTGGTGAGCGCCCAGGCAATGTTGCGCGCTGCAGCCTCGCCATAGCCTCGATTCGGGTCCACCCTTGCGGCCTCCAGAAGGCCCCAGGCAACGTGGGTCTCGTAAGCCTTCTCGCCGGGCGCCGCGAACGGGGTGGGATTATTCCGCCAGGCGCCGTCCGGATCCTGGGTCTTAACGAGCCAGTCGGCCGCTGCTATCATCGCGGGCCGGTACATGTCACCAAGCTCGGACACGCCGCTGGCGAGGCCGATCAGGATCTGGCCAGTATTGAACGTCACTGGCACGACCGGTGTCTGACCTATGGTGCCGCCCTGAAAGCCCCCGCCCGGCAACTGAATGGAGACGAGCCAGTCGAGCATGCGGCGGCCGCGTTCCACGTGTGCGTCAGTCGGGCGGCCCGGCTGCCCGCGCAGAAGGGTCGGCACGATGTAGCCGCTCGTTTCCGGATACGACGCACCCCACCCGCTGAGCAGGCTGAACTGTCTGGCGGCGCCACCATCACTGGACGCGGAGTTGTCCTGTGCCGCGCCCAGCCATGCCAGCGCTGCGTTCACGGCACTGTCGATTCCAGGGTCCACTTGGATGGGCGACCTCCGGTCGCTCAGCGCCGCGCGTTTAGCGACGGAGGGAAGCGCAAGGTTGTCGCGCACTCGGCGGATCGGGTCGAGCAAAGCGTTCATCATCGAGAGGTATGCTTGAAGTAGCGATCGTGAATGGAAGTCACAGCGGTGGCGTACTCACCCGTCGAGCACCGGCGAGAAGGGAGCGCACGGCTCCTGAAACCTTGAGCAACGTGGTGGGCCGGAGCGTATCAGTGGCCTCAGACTCGATCTCTGTTCCACCAAAGTGTGACTTGAAATCACGTAAGCCAGTTTCGTCAGGACGTACGCCGCCCAGGTTCAGAACGGCCGACCCCTCTGCACGGAGCGCTTCGGCGGTTTCGTAGATGAGAAACTGGGCCGCTCCAGCCGTCATTCCCTCGGGCGACGATCCTGAAGACTGGTCGTATCCTCCCCGTTCGGCGCGCAAGACGAGCATCGAAGACAGCACCTGCCCGTCTCGTACCGCGCGGAACAGCTCTCCCGCTCCAGTCTCAAGCATCGCCAGCAATGGAGTCGTCTGAGCGTCTCCAGGCGCGTCTTCACCGCGCGCGCGCCGTCTCGCCATGGATTGCGACATGAGAAGCGCGTGCTCGGTGCACGCCGCCACATCACGGCGCCGCTCTAGCAGGAGTCCGGCCCGTTGAGCTTGCCGGACGCGCTGTCGATGGCTCCTGGACAGTTTCGCGAGAATGTCATCGCTCGCAAGCTTTATGAGAAACTCGCGGCGGTGATGCCGTGCCGTTTCTCCGCCAAAGGCGGCAAGGTCGGGCGCGACCACACTATGGGCCAAGCCGAACGTGTGTAACCCGATCTCAATGGTTCCCGTCGTGTTGCAGAACTGCGTCACCGAATCGACGAACGCGGCGGAGTCGCCGAGTACCGTGAGCGAGGGAAACTCGATGGCCGCACCGTAGCGGCGACGTTGCAGGAATGCAGGGCACCAGGCCTCCGGCCCACTGTTCTCAGCAGTAGAGAACATGTACAGCCGCTCGCCGAGCCGTTCCCTCGATCGTGCGTACGCTGTGGTGAGGAACGGATTGGTTGGATGCGCGTCCGCAGCACTCGCTAGCAACGCCAAGGCCGAGTCGGCCTGGACGGGGGGCGGAAGTGGCATAAAGCTCAACTAATTTGTTAAATAAAAAGGAATTGCGGCACGTCACAGAGGAAGCAATTTGGGTAAGCCCTCTGGGTTAACGCATGCCGCGCCCGTTACTTTCCACGCTGCCAGGTACTCATTGGGTTGCCCAGCGTCGCAGCCGAAATTTACGATGTTCCTCGGCACCCCAGTTCTTTATCGACCCAATCTCTCCCAAGCACAATCTACGTGGCGACTCCGAAAGTTACGGTAATTCTTGTTGGAGCTGGCCCGCGCGTGGTCGTCACGATCGCACGATCACTCGCGAAGCAGGGGGTCCGCTGTATCGTCGCTGTAACGCCGGGGCAGAAGTTCTCCGTGCGTTCTCGCGCGATCGACGATGTGGTGTACCTGGAGGGCCCTCCCGCGGTTGCGGGCGCGATGCTGGTGCAGCTGGTGGCCCACGAAGGCGCAGCGTGGGTGGTGCCGTGCACCGATGGGGCGCTTGTAATCGTTGCGCAGGTATATGATGAGCTGACGCGGATCACTTCGGTCGGCTGCCCACGTCCGGAGGTGGTTCAGCGGGTACTGGACAAGGAGCAGACGCTCGCGGCCGCGGTCAGATGCGGAGTTCCTGTACCCGCCTCAGTGAGCATCGATACCGCCGCGGATATCGAAGCGGCCGTGACGACACTTCGCTTTCCAATCATCGCCAAGCCGGGCGATAGAGGAGTGGAATCCCGCCACACGTTTAAGACGCGTGCGTTCAGCGATGTGGAAGAGCTCCGAGCCG
>JBPCQO010000047.1:0-5243 GCA_050998035.1 Gemmatimonadaceae bacterium
AATGTGAGCGTCAAGCTCACGGCAATGGGACTGAACGTGTCCGAGGAGCTGTGCATCTCGATCATGCACGACGTGCTGGATCGTGCGCGCAAGTACAACAGCTTCGTGCGGCTGGACATGGAGTCGAGCGAGTACACGCAGAAGACGCTGGAGATCTTCGAGCAGCGGCTGTACCCGGAGTATCGCGGCACGGTGGGCGTGGTGCTCCAGAGTTATCTGTACCGCAGCTTTGCCGACGTGGAGCACATGAACACACTCGGCGCCCGTGTTCGCATCTGCAAGGGTGCGTACAAGGAGCCGGGCACGGTGGCATTTCCGGACAAGAAGGACGTGGATGCAAGCTACGTGCGCTGCATGCAGGCGCTGATGAAGGACGGGAACTATTCCGGGATCGCGACCCATGACGAGGCGATGCTCGCAGCGGCGAAGCGGTTCGCGCGCGACGAAGACATCAAGAGCGACAAGTACGAATTCCAGATGCTGTATGGCGTTCGGCGCGACCTGCAGGAGAAGCTGGTGCGCGATGGATACCGCATGCGCTGCTACGTTCCGTTCGGCACTCAGTGGTACCCATACCTCATGCGCCGACTGGCGGAGCGCCCCGCCAACATCGCCTTCATGACGGGGAACATCATGAAGGAGCTGGTACGCGGGCGCTCCTGATCTATGGGTAACTGGGGTTAATCATGGGTAACTTTCATCCCCCCGATCACGCCGCTGGCGACGCGAACACGGTTGGTGGCTACCGCGCCGTCCACTCTCGGCCGGCTGCCTTCGAGGGCAAGGACAACGCCGCGTACAGCGTCGAGATAGTGGCGGACGAGGTGCGCGATCCGCGCGGCTGGTATGGCTCGTATCTCCTGTTCGTCCGCTGGCGGCATGGCGACCCTGTAGCATCGGCACATCTAGAAACGGATTATCTGGCGTTCGACGACAACGCCGACGTGTCACGCACCAAGCTGGGGGCCACGTTGCTCAGCAACGCGAAGCGGCTGCTGGATGAGCTGATCGATCGTGAGCGCGGTTCCTCCCGTCCCTGGTACGAAGCGATGAAGGACGCATGACGAACGACGCATGACGAACGACTCGTGATGACGGAAGCTGCGCTGGTGGAGAGCGCTGCGGTCGCGAGCAGGCGGGGAGTGGTGATCTCCGGGACAGGCGGCGTGTGGCACGTGCGTACCGACGACGGCGAGATGGTGGACGCATCGCTGCGTGGCCGGCTCAAGCGTGTGCGAGTTGAGGCGCTGCTAAAACTGTCGGTGGGTGACCGTGTGATGCTCACCGAAGACGAGCGCGGCGGGACGTGGGCCATAGATGAGATCTCGCCGCGCACGTCGCAGCTCGCGCGACGGGAGCCGGGCGGGCGGGTGGGAGAGCGCGTGGTGGTGGCAAATCTGGATCAAGTGGTGGTCGTGTTCGCGGCGGCCAACCCGGAGCCGCACCCGCGCATGCTGGACCGCTTCCTCGTCATCGCTGAAGCAAACGGACTGAGCTCATCCATCGTAATCAACAAGGCCGAGCTGGTGCCGGAGGAGCAGGTGCGCGCACGCTTTGCGGACTACGTCGCCGCTGGCTACCCGGTGCATCTGACCAGTGCAAAGCGGGGCGTGGGGTTGGATGCTCTGCACACCGCGCTCGACGGCAGGATCAGCGCGTTCAGCGGACCGTCCGGCGTGGGCAAATCTTCGCTGCTGAATACAATGTACCCGGGCCTCAATCTTCGCGTCGGCGACATCAGTGAGTCGGTGAACAAAGGGCGCCACACCACCGTCGGTGCGGTTCTACATCCGTTGCCCGGCGGCGGCTATGTCGCTGACACGCCCGGGCTTCGTGAGGTGGGCGTGTGGGGGTTGGGCGCTGATCAGCTGGACCAGTGTTTCCCGGAGTTCCGTCCATTCAACGCCGAGTGCCGCTTCAACGACTGCTCACACAACGGCGAGCCCGGCTGTGCCGTGCGCGATGCGGTGGAGAGCGGGACGGTGAGCGCGGATCGGTACGACAGCTATCTCAAGCTCCGCGCTGAACTCGAGGAGTCGGAGCGACGGTGGAAGTACTAGGGCGCGGCTTAAGCCGCGCCGTATTACGCGTGCCCGTTTTTGCGGCGCGTTTCCCATTCTTTTTTCGCGGCGTGAAGTGCATATCGTGTGCCTCCACAAAGGGTGTTGTAAAGTCCACAATAACCAACATCCAATAGATCCGTCCCGTGTGAAGCGAACGTATTACACCCGATCGAATAATCGATGGCGCAACTCACATTGGAGAATTCAACATGCGGAAATACGCTCTAATCCTGGCGACAGCAACATTGGCTGCAGCGCCGATGTACGCGCAGAACGCCACGATGGGTGGCAGAATGGGTACGGCGATGGGCACCACGATGGTCGGCGGCCAGGCCATGTATCCAGCCAAGACAATTGTCGACAACGCGATGAACTCAGCGGATCATACCACGCTCGTGGCAGCCGTCAAGGCCGCTGGTCTGGTTCCGACGCTGGAGGGCAAGGGGCCGTTCACGGTCTTCGCTCCGACCAACGCAGCGTTCTCCATGCTCCCAGCTGGCACCGTTGACAATCTTCTCAAGCCGGAGAACAAGTCCACGCTCGTCAAGGTTCTCACGTACCATGTTGTGCCAGGCCGTCTGATGGCGGAAGACCTGATGGAGCTCATCAAGAAGGGCGGCGGCAGCGCGATGCTCACCACCGCCGATGGCGAGAAGCTCACCGTTAAGATGAATGGCCCGCGCAATATCGTTGTAGTGGACTCCAAGGGTAACGTCGCGAATATCTCCACCTACGATGTGGTACAGTCCAACGGCGTCATCCACGTCATCGACCACGTCCTGATGCCGTAAGGCTCCCGTACGGGACCTGAAGGAACTGAAGTGACTTGAAAACGCGCAGCCGTTCGGGCTGCCGCTGATGGACAAGAAGGGCCACGCGCTACACTGCGCGTGGCCCTTCTCCGCAAAATTCCGCATCAACCGTTTCCGCGGGCCTGGATACTGCTCATATTCAGAAAATGATGGACGAACTGTTTACAAGACTGGTGAGTGACATACGAATTGACGGCGGCCGCCCGGGCGATGGCTCGAGTGGTCCCTCGATCGATCAACGGCGCCGCATCGCGAAGCTGGATACGCTCCGGCACTCGGTCGAGCGTCGTTTCAGGACTCCGGCGGCCAGGGAGGGCTGGCTTCATGCGCCTCTATCCTCGCTGAGCGGGCGCAGCCCCATGGATGCGCTGACGGACGGCGATATCGATGCCGTTCTCAAGCTTTTGTGACGACCCGCGCGGCTGGAAGACCGCGCCCGGGTAAGCCTTACTCCGCTATCGCCGCGTAGCCCACGGCCGGCATCTCCGCCAGCTTCGATTCCAGCCCTGCCAGTGGATCGCCTTCGAGTACACTGCCGTCCGGCGCCTCCAGTACAAAGCCGGCGTCGCGGATCATCTCCAGGTCGGCCCGGGCCGATTGGCCGGCCGTCGTCAGATAGTCGCCGATAAACAGCGAGTTGGCCGGGTACAGCCCGAGCGGCTGGAGCGAGCGCAGGTGCACCTCGCGCCCGCCCGCGATCCGGATCTTCTGGCTCGGCAATAAGAAGCGATAGAGGCAGAGCACGCGCAGGCATCGGCGCGGGTCGAGCGACGTGGTCCCGCCGAGCGGCGTGCCATCGATCGGGATCAGAAAGTTCACCGGGACGCTGGTCACGTTCATCGCGCGGAGCGACAGCGCGAGGTCGATGATGTCATCGTCGCTCTCACCCATGCCGATGATTCCGCCCGAGCAGCTGGAGATCCCGGCATCGTGCACGTTCTGGATGGTGTTCTTCCGGTCCTCGAACGTGTGCGTGGTACAGATCTCCTGATGATAATTCTCGCTGGTGTTCAGGTTGTGGTTCACCGTATCCACACCGGCGCTCTTGAGCCGCTCTGCCTGCTGCGCGTTGAGCAGTCCGAGACACGCACACACACGGATGTCATGTCTCGATTTGATTTCCTCCACGGCGCCCAGGATCTTGCCGAACACTCGCTCACCGGGCGCGCGACCGCTGATGACGAGGCAGAAGGTCCCAGCCTTGAGCGTCGCGGCGCGATCGGCAGCGGCCAGAATGTTCTCTCGTGCCAGTAGCGGATACTTCTCAATCTCGGCCATCGAGATCTTGGACTGTGAGCAGTAGTGACAGTCCTCGGGGCACAAGCCGCTCTGCGCATTCAGCAGAAAGTGCAGCCGAACTCTGTTGCCCCAGTAGTGCCGCCTCACGCGGTAGGCGGCCGCCAACTGCTCCAGTAGCTCTTCGTCGGGTGCGCTGAGGACGGCAAGCGCATCTTCGCGCGATATTATGTCACCGGCGAGTGATTGCCGGGCTAGCGCGTTCCAGTCTGTGGGCATCGGGGTAATTTAATATCTGCGTTCGATAGCTACCCATGAGGAGATATGAACGGCTACAACTTCACCGAGCGGGTGCGGAAGGTCCTTGCGATGGCGCGCGAGCAGGCGTCACAGCTGCGTCATGAGTACGTCGGGACCGAGCACATCCTTCTGGGGATGATCGCGGAAGGCGAAGGCGTCGGCATCACCGTTCTGGAGAATCTCGACGCAAGTCCAGACGAGCTCCGGGAAATGGTCGTCAGCACCGTTAAAGCGGGGCGGGCGGAGGACGTAACGGGTCCGGATCTGCCGTATACCTCTCCCGCCAAGAAAGTCCTCGAGTTCGCGATGAAGGAAGCTCGGGATCTGAACCATTCATACGTCGGGACCGAGCATCTTCTCCTGGGGCTACTAGCGGAAAACAAAGGCATCGCTGCTCAGGTGCTGAAGGCGCGCGGTGTTACGCTCGCTACCGCGCGAGCGGAGATCGTGCGCGTATTGGGTGAGACGCCGAGGAAGACGTCGAGGCCGATCCACTTACCGCCGAGCCCCGTCCGCGAGAGACAGGGCTCGCTTACGCCACTGAGCTACACCGTCGAGATCGCGTACGACGACGGGATAGCAGTTCGTAAACGATGCACCAGCAGGGAAGAAGCGCTGAAATTCCTAATGATCAATTAGGGACGCGTCATCGTCATGTGCGACGAGAGCTCGCGCGCCAGCGTTGCGAGCTGCACGTAATCGTGCGGCGTGCGCGTGTGTGGAAAGTTGACCACGGGAATCGTACGGAGCAGCTCCTTCAGCACCGCCTGATTGGTGCGTTCCGCAGCGCCGTGCCGCTCGTTCGACACGCTGTTGAGCACCACCGCGCGCA
>JBPCQO010000097.1:0-7003 GCA_050998035.1 Gemmatimonadaceae bacterium
CGCCCAGACAGATCCCCGTCAGCAGCGCACCGGAGAAAAGCGTACGAGAGAGAACGCGCCGTGCAGCGAGCCGTGCAGCGAGCATCTTGATTCCCATTGAGATGTCTGTTCTGAGGGACAACCTAACTGTGCAAACCTTACACCTCGATTACGCTTGAGGGATGCGTAGGCGATTACAATACGGAGCGTCAAGAATCGCCGTACGGCGTCGATTTCACAGTATTTCCTAATAGTACGGCCATGTGGAGTACGTCCATGTGGATCGCTCATCTTCCAGAGACCCATGTCCAAAATCACGGAAACAGATTGGATCTGGCACGACGGGGAGTTCATCCCCTGGGCGGATGCAAACGTCCACGTGCTATGCCATTCCCTCCAGTTCGGCTCGGCTGCTTTCGAAGGCGTGCGCTGCTACAGCACGCCCGAGGGGCCAGCCGTATTCAGGCTCCAGGACCACCTCATCCGGCTACTCAACTCGTGCAAGATCTCTCGCATGGACGTCCCGTACTCGCAGGACGAGCTGACGCGGGCCTGCTGTGATCTGGTAGAGCGGAACGAGCTGGACGCCTGCTACATCCGTCCGATGGTCCTGCGTGGCTACGGCGCGGCTGGAATGGTCCCGTTCGACAGCCCTGTGGAAGTTTACCTCCCATGCTGGCCCTGGGGCGCGTATTTGGGTGAGGGCGCTCTGGAGAACGGCGTTGATGTGTGTGTATCCAGCTGGCACCGCATGGCGCCCAACACCATTCCAGCCATCGCCAAGGTCGCGGGCAACTACCTCGGCGGCCAGTTGATCAAGATGGAAGCGCTGGCCAACGGTTTCGCTGAAGCCGTCGCACTGGGCCCAGACGGGATGCTGAGCGAAGGGTCGGGCCAGAACGTGTTCATCGTATCCAAGGGTGCGCTGTACACACCGCCAATCGACGGAACTCTGCTCCCCGGCATCACGCGCGACAGCATGCTGACGCTCGCTCGCGACGCCGGTATTCCAGTGCACGAGCGCGCCATGCCACGCGAGGCGCTGTACACGGCAGACGAGGTGTTCTTTACTGGCACGGCGGCCGAGGTGACGCCGGTGCGGAGCGTGGACCGTATTACCGTGGGCAAGGGGCGTCCGGGGCCGATCACACAGCAGTTGCAGAAGCAGTTCCTGGATGTCGTCAACGGCAGGGCCGCGGACGCGCACGGGTGGCTCACCAACGTACGCGCAGCCCAATCGGCCACAGCAGCTTGATGAGTGCGAGGGATGGGGTCAGATGCCATTGCGACAGTTCATGGACAGCCGCTGACCTTATCCCTACATTCCAGATGTGTAACCGTCCCGCACCCCAAGAGCATTGATGAGCCTACGTTCACGCTGGGCAGGAATGGCCGCGATCGCGGCAACGGCAACTGCAATCGCACTCGCGGTGGGTGCGCCAGCGAGTGTGGCGGCGCAGACAACTGCGGCCGCACCCGTGACCGGTCCCACGGTGGGGAGCATCGCACCTGACTTCTCGCTGCCAGGCGCCACCCGGTACGGTCTGCTGCAGGGCCCCGTTCACCTCGCGGATCATCGCGGCGAGACCGTCGTCCTCGCCTTTTTCTATCAGGCGCGGACCAAGGGCTGAACTGTCCAAATGGAGGCGTACCGTGATCAGTACGCCACGATCTTCAACAACGGCCGCAAGGTAACGGTCATCGGCATAAGCGTCGATGCCGATACGACACTCGCGTCGTGGGCGAAGGAACTGGGGTCCCCCATGGCTTTCGCAAGCGACAAGGGGAGCGTGGTCGGCAAGATGTACGGCGCCTTCGACGCGAAGAACAACATAGACAACCGGTCGCTGTTCGTAATCGGGCCGGACGGCAAGGTCGCCTACGTGGCCAAGCCTTTCAAGGCGCTATCGCCGGCAGCTTACAGCGATCTGGCAGCCGCGGTGGATAAGCTGGCACCTCCGGCAGTGGCAGATACGACCAGGTAATCACGTGGTCAGCAGCACACATGAGGGCGTCGGAGCAACATTGCTCCGGCGCCCTTGTGCTAGAGATAGCTGAGCCACCAATGGCTACGCCGCTGCTTGACGCCGGCGAACCAGCGGCACAGCGGATACAGCGCGAGCACAACGACAGCCCAGACCAGGTACACAACCGGCAGAGAAAATCCCCATCCAGGTGGCTGCGTAATTGGATAACGATCCATGCTCGGCGACTGGAACATCCAGTGCGCATCACCATAGCGCACGTAGCAAACGATCACCGCTATCAAATGGATGAGCGGCACGTGCAGCACGAAGTAGAACATCGGCACCTTGCCGATGATGAGTGCGGGCCGTGACAGCTTGGGCGTGTGACCGTCGAACGCCCGCAGCAACAGCATGGCCGGACCGAGGGTCATCAGCAGGAAAAGCAGTGAAGGCGGGTACTTGGTTGTGTTGATGAACGAGAGCGCAGTAAAAACTGCGGATCTCTGATGTGCCCATCGGAAGGGGTCGCCATAACTATTGACGGCGCGAAGCAGTACGAACGCAGCCATGGCTCCGATGCCCGTTCGCAGCAGGAACGCCTTCCTGCGCTCGGGTGTCCAGCTGTATACCTGCGCGAGCCCGTATCCCACTGCTGTCACACCGATCCAGGGAATGAGCGGGTACGCCGCGAAGATCACGTGTGGCGGCTTCGCAACAACAAAACCAGGCGTGTGCAGGATCACCCAGAGTGGATTGGTGGACCGCACAGAATCGAGCAGATTGTGACCCGCGATCATCACCAGGCCGAACGCGGTGACCACGGACACCGGCAGATACACCAACGCCGACAGCGTGATCATCGACCAGCCGAGCGCCCACAGAACGAACAGCAGCGTGAGTCGGTAGTCGAAGTTGAACTGCCAACCCAGGCAGCGGAGAACAACGACCTCCACGAAAATCAACCAGAGCCCGCGAGTGAACAGGAATCGCGCGAGTTCTCCCCTGGATTTCTTGCGCAGCGAGAGGTAAGCGCCGGTCCCGGTCAGCAGGAAAAACACTGGCGCACAAAAATGAGTGATCCAGCGTGTGAAGAATAGAGGGACCGTGGTATGCGCGAGGTCGGTGGGGCTCAGACTCGACGCGCCGAAGTAATCGCGCGTGTGATCGATCGCCATCAAGATCATGATGATGCCGCGTACGATATCGACCGACTCGATACGGACGCGTTTGATGGCCGTAACACGCGGCACGAGCGTGGCTTCAGTCAAGTTGCACGGGTGGCTGGGTCGTTGGCATGAGTTATTTGTCTCCGTCTTTTTCCATGTGTCACTGCCGCCTCGCCAGGGCTGATTCTATCGTGCCAAGACTACAGCGCCTTGCGAATCGCCGCGTCCAGATCCTGCGTGCCACCGACGCCGGTGTACACCACGCGTCCCGTGCGGTCGAGTAGCACCACGTACGTCGTTGCCGGCGCATCGTACACATCAGCGGCCTTGCCGGTGGCGTCGTACACCACTGTCTGCGTCATGTTGTGCGCCGCCACGTGTCTGCGCACTCGCTCGGCCGATTCATTGACCCCGACTGCGACCGTGACGAACTTCACCCGGCCGGCGTACTTTTTCTGCGCGGCCGTGATGGCGGGCTCCAGCTCCTTGCAGATGGGACACCACGTCGCCCAGAACTCGATCAGCGCCGGTCCCTTGCCGATGATGCTGGCGAGATCCACAGGCTTGCCATCAAGCGAGTGAACGATCGCCGTGGGAGCATGGGCGCCGACTGCGATACCGCCGTCCTGCGCGCGCGCCGGTGCTGCCGCGATGGCGGAGCTGAATATGAGTGCCATGGCGAGCGCGATGGTACGGTGCACGGAGCGAGCTTGCATTTGGGTACCTAGATGAGCTGTTGTCCCATGAGGACGAGGTAATACTCGGCGGCGCCGAGCATTATGAATGCGAACACGCGCTTGACCCAGAGCATCCACGCTCCCGCCCGCGGCAGTCGGGCAAGTGCGCCCGTCGAAATACCCGCTACTACGAGGAAGGTGCACATTCCGAGCGAGAAGACAAAGAGATAGATGAAGCCCAACAGGCCGCTTCGGGTGGTGCCGACCCACGTGAGTACCGCCGCCATCACCGGCGCCGAGCACGGGGCCGCGACAAGGCCGGAGGCGCCGCCCATGACGAACGCTCCCGCCATCTGTCCTCCGCTGCCAGCCTGCGCCGCGCGTCCCATGAGAGCGGACGGCATGCGAAGCGGGATGACGTCCAGCATCACCAGCGCGAAGATGACCAGGAGATTGGCCATCGCGAAGTACGACCACGGATTGGAGCTCACCGTGCCGAACAGCGTCCCCGTCAGCCCGGCCAGTAGCCCCAGTGTCGCGTACACGAGTGCGAGTCCCAGCACGTAACTCAGCGTGAGCGCGATCGGGCGCCAGCGTGGGGTGTCCACCCCAGGTCGCCGCCCGATGCTCTCGCCGCCAACAATTGCCGCGGTGATTGGGATCATCGGATAGATGCACGGCGTGAGGCTCGTGAGCACGCCCGCGAGAAAGAGGAGCGGAATCGCCGTCAACGGGCTGGACGACAGATGAGCGATGATCTGGGAGTGATCCACTGTTATCCGAACGTTATTTCAGAAAAAGGGTTATGCCTCACGATGACTGTGCCGCCTTCGCCACACCCAGACCACGGCCGCAACGACCAGAGCGGCCAGTATCCCCCAGCCTATCGGCCCCATGATGTGGTCCACGGCGGTGAAATGCGCGCCAAGAAGATTACCGGCAACGGCGAGCGCGGTGCACCAGATCGCCGTCCCTATCAGGTTGGTAAGCGCGAACCATACCACGTTCATGCGCGCGAATCCCGCGGGAATCGCGACCAATCCGCGGACCCCCGGAATCAGCTGGCTCACAACCACCGCCATACCGCCATGACGGTTGAATCTCGCGTCTGCCCGCTTGATGTGATTCCTGTTCAACAGCAGCCAGCGGCCATGTTTTTCCACCCAAGCCGACAGCCGCTCCTCGCCAACGGTTCGCGCGAACGCATATACCGGGAGCGCCCCGATGACCGAGCCGATCGTGCCAGCGATGATCACGCCCACGAGCGACATGCGACCCATCGCCGCAACAAAGCCGGCGAGTGGCATGATGATCTCTGACGGGAGCGGGAGCACGATGTTCTCTATCGCCATCAGCAGAGCCACGCCTGTGTAACCGGCTGACCCGACGAGGCTCGCAATCCAGCGAATCAATTGGTCATCGGAGAAGTGTGATCGTACGGTGCATAATAAGCCTTAGCTTACCGATTGCGATAAGTAGCATTCGCTCGTCCTATTACCAGATACTAATGAGTACGCCTATTCGCGTCGCGCTGGCGACTGCTGCGCGCCTTTCCGGCCTGACCGCGGACGACCGCATTCTGCTCGACGAGCTACGGTCGCGCGGTGTCGCGGCCGAGCCAGTGGTGTGGGATGCACCGTGTGATTGGAGCCAGTTCGACGCGGCGATTATCCGGTCGTGCTGGGACTCGCACCTCAAGCGCGATGCGTTCCTCGCCTGGGTCGCCCACCTCACAGATATCGGCGTGTACCTGTTCAATTCCGCGCCATTGATCGCGTGGAATATGGACAAGCGCTACCTGCGCGAGCTCTCCGCACGTGGCGTGGCGGTGGTCCCCACCGAGTGGGCGGGGTCGGATGCGAGTGCGGGCAACGATCTGGCACCGCAGTCACCGGCGCCGCGATTACACGATGTGCTCTCCATCAACGGCTGGGCCGAGGCCGTCGTGAAGCCCGCCGTCTCGGCTGGCGCATACGAAACGTGGCGCACCACGCGGGCCACCGCGGCCTCTGATCAGACTCGTTTAGATGCGCTGCTCAACGATCATACGGGTGTCGTTATGATACAGCCGTTCATGGACGAGGTGGTGGAGCAGGGAGAGTGGTCGCTCATCTTCGTGGCGGGGAGTTTCAGCCACGCCGTGCTGAAGCGCCCCGCCACGGACGACTTCCGGGTGCAGGAGACACACGGCGGGAGCACCGATGCCGTTGACGCTCCGGTCCGGCTGATCGATGACGCGGCGGCTGTGCTATCTGCAGCGGCCGAAGCGACCGGCATGCTCCCTCACGACGTGCTGTACGCACGTGTGGACGGCATCGTCCAGGACGACCGCCTGGTGCTCATGGAGCTCGAGTGCGTCGAGCCGACTCTCTTCTTCGAGTACGCGCCGAATGCAGCGGCATACGTGAGCGATGCGCTCCTGAACCGGGTGGCGCCGCTCTGGTGCGGCAGCCCATCGGGTGACATCTTCTAGCAATGCAGCCGCCACGTTGGTTCTATCCGCTACTCGCTGTCTGCGCTGTGGTGCTGACGCTGTCGCTCTCCGGCGCACTCGTGTCGCTCACGTACCGGCTCCGCTACACCACGGATCCCGACCACGGTGCGCTGATCGATCACTGGCACCGTACCTACTGTCTCACCGGTGGCTGCGTGTCATTCGATGACACCACCGGTGTCGATGCTGCAGCTCCGCCGGCTGCAGCGCCAGTTGCTGCTCCGGTGCGAGGCGCGGCGCCGTTGACTCAGCCGCGCAGGCCGGTGAGCCTGGATTCCATGATGCTGCCCAGTCGCGACTCGCGGTAGCTCAAGAGCAGCTTCGGAACTGCTCTAGAACAGTTTCACAGTCGCTTGAGGATCCGGTCCACCACCGGTTCACCGCCGCCGGTCAGCACTGCCAGCAGGTGCTGGGCGCATTCGGTGACCAGATCGGCGCCAGTCCGATCGGCTGGAATCCTAATTATGACGCCGAGGGGGAAGAGCAGCGGTGGAACGTCCTCGTCCGGCTCTGCTTCCCAGGGCTCGCGCGGCATGTCGGCGGCCGGAATCAGGGCGCCGAGTTCCGCGCGGATGGTCCCGTCCTCGCCTTCGACTCCGCTGTACTGAACCTGCCGCGGCGAGTCGAAGAGCCCCATATCGGATTCGGGGGCCCAGTCGGCCGGTCCGGCGCACCGTGCCACCAGGCTATCGCCAATGTACGTTCCAATCACAGACGAAT
>JBPCQO010000102.1:0-9058 GCA_050998035.1 Gemmatimonadaceae bacterium
GCTGTACCAGGCCATCGACCAAGGTCAGGAGGGCACCCAGCCGATCGCGCGACGGCCCAATGCGATACTCGCGCATGAGCGACGGGTAGAGACTCGCGACATCAGCCTTCACCACGCGGTGCGCGACACCCGACGCGAAGAGAAAGAGCGCCGCACCGCTATGCGACGTGCCGTCACTCGCCTCGTGTGCAGGGAGCGCCATCCCGGCACGCATGTACGCGCGCACCAGCAACGGATCGATGATACCGGTCGCTGCGCCGGCGTCGGCGAGTCGCTCGTATCTGCGGGGGACCATCTGCGCCAACGCGTACGCCGCGCCACTCATCAAGCGTGACAGTGCGGCGACTTCCTCCACGTCATCCGTCGCGTATCGGCGGACACGCTCCGGATCTGTGCGGTACGTTGCGTATATCTCGCTTCCGGGGATGTACTCGCGATCGAGCGCAGCGATGCCGAGGTGTCTGGCAACCGCCTTGAGTCCGTGGCCGGGCAGATCGCGGGTTGAGAAATCATGACGCCGTACAGCGTCGAGTGTATCGATCAACTCTCGGCCTGGCGCGACGAATCGCACGCGCCGGCGGTCATATGGATTATCAGATGATGCGCTAGAGGAAGCGCCAGAGTACGCGCTGGCTGGTGCACCTCGTCGCGCCGCGCGTTGCCTCAAGCCAGGGCCACCGGTCCGGCCCAAGGAGAGCGGCACGCCCAGAATGCGTGCGCGCTGATCGAGGAAGGGAAGATCAAAGCCGTGCAGGTTGTGGTTCTCGATCACGTCCGGATCGGCCGCACGCACGCGCTCCATGAGCAAGCGGATTAGATCCGCTTCCGCGGCGTCGCCTTCGCCGGGCGCTTCCAATACTTCGGTGTCGCCCGTGTGGTAGCGAACGGAGATCATGAAGATGCGGCCCCGCCGCGCATCGAGACCAGTTGTCTCCAAATCGAACTGTAGCCGGTGCAAGCAATCGAATGGGAGATCCCGGAAGTACGTTCGCCCCGTGGCGACGAGGTACTGCTCATCCGGCGGCAATGACAGCACGCTATCGGCACCCAATTCACTCAGATGAGTAACGCGTTTCCCCAGACGTTCCGATGCGCCATGCAGGACCGCTCTTGTCAGTGCATGACCGTCGTCGGCGCTGACGAGGTGGCGCAACGCGCCGGGTCCTTCCAGCTCACGACGGCGAATGTTGTTGATGCGTGCGTCCGGGTGCCGCAGGTCGTCCAGGCTGTCGAGTAGGAGCCAGGGACGAAAGCGTTCTTGTTCGCGTACGAGCGCGCCGGTCTCCGCGATGCGGCGCCAGACGAGGGCACGACCATCATGGCTCGCATGGACGGAGACAATGCCCGGCGTGGGATCCCAGCCCGACAGCCATTCGTCTTCGGTCGAGCTCAAGAGAGGGATTGTGTAGTGACAGGTATCTGACTGTTTACGGCTACTGAGATGGCTGAATGTACTGCCCGCGCACAGGCTCGCCGCGCGTCACCGGACGACCGTTGGCGATGTACGAGTTGAAGAACGCCGGCAGGCCGACGCCGTCCTTGTAATCTGGCCCTGTCTGCAGATGATAGTGCACGTGAGGGAGCGTCGCGTTGCCGCTGTTGCCGCATTCTCCGAGTTGTTGTCCGGTCCTGACCTGTTCCCCAGGCCGGACCCGCACGGACCCGCGGCGAAAGTGCGCGATGAGTGAGAACTCGCCGTGTCCGTGATCGATCACCACGTAATTGCCCGGTGGAGTCGCTCGATTCACGATGCCCGGTACATTGTCGTTCACCGAGTCCACGGCGATGGTCACTCTTCCAGAGGCAGGCGCAAGAACGGGAGTGCCGAAGCAGTAGAAGTCCGTGTTCTGAGCGCCACTCCCGCTGTGCGCGGCACCACCCTTCGTCAGCACGAAATCGTAAGCGAAGCGTTGGTCCGATGCGATTGCGTGATAATTCTGCTGCACCGTGCGTCCGCCCCAGCCCACATACCAGAGCGTCCCCGGCGGCGTGGCGAGGAGCAGGTGCAGATCGGTCTTCGTATCATAGCCCAGGTATGCACTCGGTGCCGGCGCCGGTGTGATCGTCAGAGACAGCGCGACGATCGTATCATCCGGCGTCCACGCCCAGCGGGTCGTCCACGTCGTGTCCGGAGTCGCGGCAAAGCGCGAGACGCGGTAGTACTCCACTGCGCCCGGCTCGCGATAAATGTGTTCACTCACCACAGCTGTTTCTTCGCCCGCCTTTGCGGCCAGCCGTTGTCGCAACTGCGTGAGTCCATCTCCGCCGCCGACCGCGCGCAGCACGGCGGGCGACATGCGAGCGCTCAGGCTGTCAAAATCGCTTGCGAACAGCCAGTGCGTGTAGCGCCGGCCACGGTTGTATGCGTCGATTGTATCGGTGCCGCTTGAGTCCGGTACGGCGCGTGCTGCGCCCGTAGCCGATGCGCGCGGTTCGGCTGGACGTGTACTGCCGGACGCCGGAACAGCGCACGCCAGGAGCGCCACAGCTCCCGCGATCAGGCCAAACGCACGGGGCAAAACAATTACCGATGCGTAATCGCCTGTGCCCGCGCAACGCGCGTCTAGGATACCGGGTGCAGCGCATAGGTGAGCGGTGCACTTAGTGGCTACGCGCGCGACCAGCACATGCTCCCCTTTTATGTTGCTTCCTGCTTGGGCCAATTCCATGCATACCAGACGATCAGCGCCGTAAGTACGACTTCAACGATTCCCAAGAATATGTAGAACGCCCACGAACCCGACATCGTGATGAGCATAATCACCGTATAGGCCACGCCCAAGATGATGTTCACCCACCGATTCAGGTAAGGCTTCAATACCAGCGACAGGAAAACCATGACGCTCGGGATCACCATCATGACCGAGGTTCCGAACAGAACCCCCTGAGTCGCCGGCCCAAGTGGTCCAATTCGCCCTTCCATCATCGCGTGCAGCTTGCCAGGCTCGTACAGCTCGAAATAGTCTCCATAGATGTAGCAGAACATCACGCTCGCCCACAACGCCGAGATCTTGATCTTCACGTGGATCTTCATGTCGTCCAGGGCTGTTCCGACGTTCTTCATCGGATGAAGTCTCCTGCCTTTTGTTGCCAGTTGTGAGCGTTCACGCTCTTTACAATCAGCCAAAGGCTGAGCGCTAGTTCCGCGACCCCGGCGAGCACCGTAAGTTCGGGAAGTCGAGTCGCGAGCGTGGGCGAGAGAAGGTTCACGAAGCTATCGATCACGTAGCTCAGGCCTCCGATCGCCATCAGCGCTCCCAATACTGGAGGTAGAAAGCCCGACCTGAAAATAAGATATCCGATCATGACGCAGTAAACGCCTCCGGAAAACACATCGGCGATGCTGTAGCCCCATGCATGCATTTTGAGCGATATGAGCGCAAGTGCTTGCAGCTGAGCCGGCTCAAATACGCTCAGGTAGTGAGCGCCTCTCAGCAGGATCAATGGCGCTAGATGGTTGAGCGAGTTGACGGCCAGAACAGCTAGCCCCACCAGGCTGAAGGACGCGGCAAGCAATGAGAGGCTCCTACTCACTGGCTTGAACAAGACATAGAAGATGAGAGTCACCGCGATGTAGCACGCGATCATGACGAGATCGGCGGCCAGACCGAAGCGATACAAGGTCTCATGCGCCAGGATGTTCGTTGCTGTTGCCACTGCATCATCGTGTACGATGAGTGCGCCGCGAACGAAGACTTCAGCGAACACGCCCATGATAATGGTGATCAAGTAAAACGCACCGGCTATTCTGGCCCACAGGCGCGGCGATGTTTCAACAGCCCGGTCCATCATTTCAGTCCCGTCGCAAGTGTGGCCTCGTCTGCAACGCCCAGAGTGAGCTGCAGGCAAACAATGCCGAAGGGTCAGCGAGCGCAGGAAGCCGGCACAATCGGACAAAATATTTGTCAGATTCAGCGCGCGTTAGGTTGCCGCTTTGAGATCGGAGTGGGGTTAGCTTCACGACAGCCCGCTCATACCGCCGGGTGGTGGACATGCGGTATGATCTTGGTGGCGTCTACATTCGGCACGTTGTGACACACAGCGAATATGACCGGCTGATCAAGCGGAAACTGCTTCAATACGACAAACCAATTGAGGGCGAAGACCATGGCGACGGCAATGGTTCTGGACTTTGCGAAGCCGCATGTGCGTCGGAACATTCGTGAGTATAGGGCCGCGGTAGCGAGATAGACAGACTGCCGGGCGAAGACCTAAAGCGTGGGTCGGATGCGTATGACTGTCTATAGTGTCTGTCAGCATTGGTAGAGGCCCATGAAGACGAGCGCTATCGATTGACGAGAACAACGGAACGCCGCAGAGCATCGTCGCCTTCATGCTGGAGCAACGGGAGATGACGCGCGCCGACCTGGCGCCGCTGATGGGCGGCAAGGCGCGCCTCTCTGAGTTCTTCGCTGGAAAGCGCCGGTTATCGGTGGAGCAGATCCGAACGCTCCGGGACGAGCTCGGGATCCCGGCAGACCTGCTGATCGCATAGTCACAAACGGCGGAACGCGAGTAGCCGACTTGTAGCCGCCGCCGCTCACGAGCATGTGGACGTCACGGCGTTCATGCTGCGCGCCGCTCCATACCGCACGACATGGCTTCCCCCTACGGGCGACGTCTCCAGACTGTGAGTGTCTCTTCTCCAGTTGGGTTCCGGGGTGCCGAGTGTGGGACACTAGCCGCCGTGGTGATCTCGCCGCAGAAGGGAATAGCGACGGACCCCTTCATGAGTGAGGTTGGCGCAATCGAGACATAGTAGCGGAAGTGTGTGCTGTCGCCGTGCAGATAAGCCACGACCCGGCTCGCATACATCGCCCCGGCCGGCCCGCGGCTGAGCGGTGTAGGACCAGCATACGCCCACGCGGTGTCGGCACTGTGTGCCCAGGTGGCGTTGGTCAGCCCAATGGCCGCGAAGCCGCGCTGGAAGTGCACGGCCACCGAATCTGGCGGCAGAGGCGTACGCAGGACAGTCCACCAGCAATGGCCCTCCTGGGCCGACGACGCTAGCGCCGGCTGGACCGGTGCGATGCCCACAGGGTGGCGGTGACATCCAGCGCTGAGGAGAGCGCCGAGCATCATCATGATCGCGGCAGACGAGAAGTAGCTACGCATCGGTGAGCACTCCGGAAGAGGTAGGAAACGTACCACGGTAATCCTTGACTCGATATTACCAGCATGTATACTTAAGTAAGTGCTTAACCAATCGCCGCACCTCGATCTCGTATTCCAGGCACTGGCCGATCCGACCCGCCGAGTCATGGTGGAGCGATTGAGCCGCGGGCCGGCTTCGGTCAGCGCGCTCGCCAAGCCGCTCGCGATGTCGCTCCCGGCGGTGATGCAGCATCTACAGGTACTGGAAGCGAGCGGGCTCGTCCGGTCCGAGAAGGTCGGACGGGTGCGCACGTGCCGCATCCAGCCCAAGGCGCTCAGGACGGCCGAGCATTGGATTGCCGAGCGTCAGGCTACATGGGAACGTCGACTCGACCGACTCGACGAATACCTTGAGCAGCAGCTAGAGCGGCAGAACGAACATCCCAAACCCCGGAGAAAATCATGAGCAATCGATCGACGCAGCATGACACCTTCGTTATCGAGCGCACGTACGACGCGTCACCCGCGCGCGTGTTCAGCGCGTGGGCAGATCCCAACGCCAAGGCACGCTGGTTCGTGGGGCCGGACGCATGGAAGCAGTCGGACCACACGCTCGACTTCCGCGTCGGTGGCCGGGAGCACGTGAGTGGCGGTCCATCGGGCGGGCCGGTCCACAGCTATGATGCTCGCTATCAGGATATCGTGCCGAACGAGCGCATCGTCTCCACGTACGACATGCACATGGACGACAAACGGATCTCGGTCTCGCTCGCGACTGTGGAGTTCAAGCCCGCAGGCAGCGGCACGTGCTTGATCTATACCGAGCAGGCCGTCTTCCTGGACGGCTACGATAATGCAGGAGATCGCGAGCACGGAACGCGCGATCTGCTGGACAATCTGGATGCCGCCCTACAACGGGAGTCCGCATCGGCGGCCGTGAAATGACGCCCAACACGGATGTAGCCGAAGGCCACGCTGGCAGGTCGATCTCCCGCTTTCTTCCCACCGTCGCACGGATCCTGATGGGGCTTCTCTTCCTCGTGGTGGGGCTCAACGGTTTCCTGAACTTCATACCGCAGCCCTCGACGCCGATGCCTGACGTAGCTCTCGCGTTCATGGGCGTGTTGATGAAGACGCGGTACATGCTTCCGCTGATCGCGGGCACGGAGGCGATCGTCGGGGTGATGCTCCTGTCAAACCGGTTCGTGCCGTTGGCTCTCGTTCTTCTCGCGCCGGTTGTTGTCAACATCTTCGCGTTTCACCTCTTCCTCGTCCCGTCCGGGCTCGGCGTTGCTGCCGTCGTCGTGGTGCTGGAGATCTATCTCGCCTGGACGTATCGGAATGCGTATGGCCCGATGCTCACCATGCGCGCAGCACCGGCGTCGAAGTGACATCTTCGACGATGCGGGATATAACCCCGAATCGGGTCACACCAACTGAGAAGAGTATGCCGGGCGAAAATATCAAGACGACCGATGATGCCCAGATCCGCACGCTGATCGATCATCGTGGCAACGCCGTTGGCTCGAAAGATGTCGATGCGCTGATGTCTACCGTCGCACGTGTTAGTGTGTCGTACGACGTTGTAGACCCGCTGCAATATGTCGGATCGGACGAGATCAGGAAGCGCGCCGAGGAGTGGTTCTCCTCATTTGAGTCAGCAATCGGCTTTGAGGTTCGCGATCTGAGCATCGCTGCGGGCGACGATGTGGCTTTCAGTCACTGCGTGACCAGGGTGAGCGGAACGACGAAAGACGGAAAGGAAATCGATATGTGGCTACGCACCACCACCTGCTACCGTAAGCTCAATGACAAGTGGATGGTCACGCATGAGCATAACTCTGTGCCGTTCGACGTCAGCAGCGGCAAAGCGTCGCTTGATCTCACGCCGTAGTGCTTCCCATAGTACGTCGTTGGCGACTGACTACTAGATCGACCGGTCACCCATCACGAGCGCGTGGAGTTTCATCACGGTAGCCCAGTTGCGCGCCGTTGCCGGCGTACCGAGCGCGCGACCTACAGCTTTTGCCAAACCGCTCGCTAGGATCCCGTCGGGGCACCACAGGTACGCCGCACGCGTTCCGACAGCCAGGCGCTCCGGCGTCCAGTCCTGCGTGGCGAGCGGCGCGAGTCGCACTGCGTCTGCCGGGTCGAACAGGAACGTCACGAGCAAGCGCGAGTGGTCCACTGCCACGTCGCGCAACGGATGCTCGTCAACGATGGTCGCGAGATCTCCCGCCGACAACACGAGTACACGCGCGACTACTCCGGTGCGCTCTGCCAGTGCGTGCTCGATGCGAATGGCTGCGTCGGCGTAGTCCCCTACATCACTGTCGAACACGACGTTGCCGCTGTTGAGCAGTGTCCGCACGTTCTGAAATCCGAGCCCCGCAACCAGCACACGCAGGTCCGCCATGGCCACGCGCTTCGCTCGCCCGACATTGATGCCGCGCAGGAGCGCGATGTACTGCATCCGTGCAGCCATCAGCGAGCACTAGCAATGAGTGTGCATTTGACGTCGCGCACGTACTTGCCGTTAACGACGACGATCATCAGACGCCCTCAAGCCGACCCCTCCGACTCCGCGGAGTAAGTCGTTGGATCCTGTTGGTAAAAGCGCTGCAGCTCGGCAAACAGCTCCGGATGCTTGCTCCGTAGCGCCCGCGGACGTTCAAAGAAAGCTTCGGTAATCACGGCGAAGAACTCGGCAGGATTTGTTGCGCCATACTTGTCCAGCAGCGTGGGTTTCCCAACGTCGTCTGCACGCCTGAGCGTATCGAACTCGGTGCTCATCAAGCGCCCCCAACTCAGGTACTCGCTGCGTGTGTCCAGGGCGGGCGTGCCGTCCGTATTTCCATCCTCGAAATCGAGCTGGTGCGCGAACTCGTGCAGAACAACATTCCGCCCGTCGCTGGGATCAGCGGCTCCGCGGCGCGCAGCATCCCATGCCAGTACCAGCGCGCCAAGACCTCGCGCTGTGTGGCCGAGCCGATCCTCGCCGCCTTCCGTCCACACGCCACCGCCCACGGGCTGGTCTTCGCGGGCTGTATAACCGGACGGATACACAATTATGGAGGTCAGCTCGGGATAGTAGTCCGTCTCGCGATGCAGCAGGAGCAGACATGCCTGTGCCGCAATTGTAACCCGGATCTCGTCCGTGAGATCGAGGCCGCCAGCACCTTCAAAGTGCTTCTCCGCGAGAAAGACTTGCATCACCCCGAGTAGCTCGGCCTGATCCGCGGGCGGCAAACGTTGGAATATCGCAACATTGTGCTCGATGATTTCGCGCCAGGCAGCCGGTACTGGTTGAGCACGGAGACGTTCGCGACGACGATGATTGATGCCGAATACCATGCGGAAAGTTAAGTGCCTACTGCACGAGCCGCGTGCATCGATCAGGGCAGCAGCGCAACACCCTCAGGAGTCAATTGACAGGAATTCTCGGCAGACATATGTTTACATGAGACCTTAGTTGTGGAGTCGTAACGTGGGGGTGCAGCTGACTGACCGCGAGCTTGATATCATGGCCGCCCTCTGGCACGAGGGCCCGTCCACTGCTGCTGAGGTGCGAGAGTGCCTGCGCCGCGACGGTGTCGATCTCGCCCACAACACGGTGCTCACGATCCTACGCATCCTCGAGAACAAGGGGCACGTTGACCATTCGGCCGAGGGGCATACGCACCGCTTTCATCCGCTCGTCGAACAGCATGCAGTCGGTGTGAGTGCTCTGACACAAACGGTGGATCACCTCTTCGATAGTTCCGCGGAAGCGCCGGTGTCGAGTCTTATGAAGGAGCAAACACTATCGCGCGACGGGATCGAGCGGCTACATGGAATCCTCGATGAGCAGTTTGGAACCGGGCGAGATATCTGATTCTCTTGCCCGCCGCTCCGTCTCTTCGTCCAGTAGCGCGCGCACTGCAATCAACACCGGGTGCTCGGCCGTGTACTGACGCCCGTATGT
>JBPCQO010000184.1:0-2871 GCA_050998035.1 Gemmatimonadaceae bacterium
AGGCGACGCGTCTTTGCGTGCGCATTCAGAAGGCCGGAGGCTCATGTTTCGTCCGCTCGCTTTCGGGCGACGCGCCCGCCGAATGGGTGCGGCGCGGTATGCCGAATCAGCGCCTCGCCGCGCGCTAGAGCATCGAGCTTGAAGTAGGAATCTGTCGAGGGATTGAACTAACCCGCTGACGCGGGAGTGACGAGGGTATTGGCCGGAATGGCCTCCTGATGAGAAGGTTTGGTTGCTGGACCAACCCTCAACCAGGAGACCATCCCATGACTGATGCCACGGCAGCGGTTACCCCGCTGCGTCGTCGTATGATCGACGACATGAGCCTGCGCAACCTGTCGCCCGCCACGCAGCGATCCTACGTTCACGCGGTGAAGAGGTTCAGTCGGTTCCACAGCCGATCGCCCGATCAACTCGGTCTGGAGGACGTGCGATCGTTTCAGGTTTATCTCGTCTCGCAGGGTATTTCCTGGCCGGCGCTGAACCAGACGGTGTGTGCGCTGCGTTTCTTTTACGGCGTCACGCTGGATCGTGCGGAGATCCCGGAGCGGATCGCCTACGCCCGTACGCCTCGCAAGCTGCCTGATATCCTGAGTGCCGATGAGGTCGTCCGGTTCCTGGAGGCCGTGCCGTCGCTCAAGGCGCGTGCCGCATTGACGACCGCCTATGCCGCCGGACTTCGCGCGTCGGAGACGGTCGGCTTGAAGATCGGCGATATCGACAGCGACCGGATGCTGATCCAGGTCCGCCACGGCAAGGGCGCCAAGGATCGCACGATCATGCTTTCGCCGCAGCTCCTCAGGGTCCTGCGGACCTATTGGCGGCTTGCGCGTCCCGAGACGTGGCTGTTCCCCGGCCGAGGCGACAAGCCGATCGACGTCCAGGTGCTTCATTCTGCCTGCCGCTCGGCGACCAAGGCGGCAGGCCTCATCAAGCGCGTCAGCGTTCACACGCTGCGGCACAGCTTTGCCACCCACTTGCTCGAGAACGGTACCGATATCCGCATCATCCAGGTGCTGCTGGGGCACAACAACCTCTCGACCACAGCTCGCTATACGCAGGTCGCGACGACGACGATCTCGAAGACGCAAAGTCCATTCGACCGTCTGACGCTCGAGGTGGTGCCGCCCGCCTGATCGGCGATGCGCGCCGAACTGGAGGTGGCGGATATATTCCGTCGCTATGGTCCTGCTTATCGTGCCGCCCACGACGGTCATCTCGGCCGCGTGGAGCGCCGCGTCATGTCGGCGATCGAGCTCTGCCGGACCGCAGAGCTCGGCGGTCATCTCGAAGCGTGTGATGACTGCGCCCATCGCCGTGTCGCGTACAACTCATGTCGTAACCGGCATTGCCCGAAGTGCCAGAGTGCCACACGCGAGCAGTGGCTCGCGGCCCGCCAGGCCGATCTGCTGCCGGTGCCGTATTTCCACGTCGTCTTCACCGTGCCGGCGCAAGCCGCAGAGATCGCGTTCCACAACAAGGCCCTCGTCTATGCGATCCTGTTCGATGCGGTGGCGGCGACGCTCAAGACCATTGCCGCGGATCCGCGGCACCTCGGCGGCGAGATCGGGTTCCTCGCTATCCTCCACACATGGGGACAGGCGCTCACCCATCATCCACACATCCACTGCCTCGTTCCGGGAGGCGGGCTTGCCGATGGCGAGCGTTGGCTTGCCTGTCGCCCGCGCTTCTTCTTGCCCATCCATGTGCTCTCCCGCCTGTTTAGGCGGTTGTTCCTCGAACGGCTTCACGCCGCGTATCTCAGCGGCAGGCTGCGCTTTTCGGGTAAGCTCGCTTCACTCGATGATGCCGACGTCTTTGCTGCATCTATCCGTAAGCTTCGTCGCCAGAACTGGGTCGTCTTTTCCAAGCCGCCATTCGGCTCGCCCGAGCATGTTCTCGCCTATCTCGGCCGCTACACGCACCGCGTCGCCATCGCCAACAGTCGCCTGATCAGCGCGACCGACACGAGCGTCTCTTTCCGCTGGCGCGATTACCGACGCGGCAATGCGCCAAGGGTGATGTCGCTCGCTCCGGACGAGTTCATTCGGCGCTTCCTGCTCCACAGCCTCCCCGACGGCTTCCACCGCATCCGGCATTATGGATTCCTCGCCAACGGCTGTCGCAAGCCCCGGCTCGCAACAATCCGTCGGCTCCTACCGCCACCTAAAGCTGTCGCCGACGAGCCCGCCACTATCGACTCGCCCAGGACCCGGCCCTTGTTCGACCCGACCGTCTGTCCCTGCTGCGGAGGTCAGCTCCGCATCATCTCTGCCCTCCCGCGATTGCGGATCGGGAACGCCCAACCTTATCCGGATACGTCATGACCCGGCATCGCACCCCGAGGCTCAGTAATCCTGCTGTGGAGTCGACATCGATTGCCGCGCCGGTCGATCTATGGCCAGCGACTGCACAACTGGGCGCGAGCCGAGACTTTCTTTGTCACGCACCAGCGCAAGCAACGCTCGCAGTTCGTCCTGCTGCTCACCGGCTCCGCAGCCGTGGTCACCGCAGCTCCGGCAATGCCGGTCGCAGAGCAACCCGCGTGGCACTAACCCCATAGGCGGGCCCCGCGTTAGCGGGTTAGCTCAATCCGGCTTCAATGAGGTCGCGCATAGCGCCAGGATCGACGCTCACCGCCGCGCGACCTCACAGAACCCTCCAGATTCACATTTCGGCTGAGGTGTGATTCAGGCTTCCGAGGTATTGGGGGTGCTGTCATATGTGGACGGCTCCCTCTTGCAAGAGGTTTGAGCAGATATTTTGATCGGATCGCTCGGGTTCATATGTTCGGCCTGAACCGCGCCGGGTTTGCTGGAGGCTCCAACTCCTGAGAAGGTGGAGCCGTTATGAGCAAGCCAACGAACAAGT
>JBPCQO010000196.1:0-3341 GCA_050998035.1 Gemmatimonadaceae bacterium
GATCTTCAGGGAGCAGTACCTGCCGCACATAGAGCCGTTCCCGGACGTTCGCGCGCTGTTCGAGCATATGCGCGACAGCGGCCTCAGCCTCTTCATCGCGACCTCCGCCAAACCAGAGGACCTCAAGCCGCTGCTCCGCATCGCCAACGTCACCGACCTGCTCAGCGGTGAGGCCTCCACAAAAGACGCGAAGCACTCCAAGCCAGACCCGGACATCGTTGAAGCGGCCATGGACAAGAGCGGTCTCCCCGCCGATAAGCTGGTCATGGTTGGCGACACCCCATACGACATTGAGGCTGCGAGCCGAGCCGGTGTTCGCTGCATAGCGTTCCGCTCAGGCGGGTGGCCCGATGACAAGCTCACGGGCGCAGCACAGATCTACGACGGACCCTGGGACATGCTGGACAACTACAGGCGTTTCGAACGAATGTTCGAGTAGCTTTGATTCTGGTTATGTGATATGGCCACCGCACTGTGCCCGATTTGTGCAAAGGTTAGACTTGTGCCAATCGGGATTCACGGCAACACGGGGGCGGTTTGGATACATTTTTAGGTCGAGCGCTGACAGATCCGTCGACGGGCCTGCCCAACATCCCCTACTTCTGTATGATTCAGAATTGGGAAGAACGCAAGGCTCGTAGGCGAAAGACGCTCGTGCGCGTGGTCCGACTGCACGTTACGGGTGGCGGTGAAGGCGCTCGACGGGCGCTCCTATGGCGACTGTGCCAGGAGCTCAGAACGTCGGACCTCATCGCGTCGGAAGGGCGAGACGACTACCGCATCCTCCTGTCGTCCCCAGATGCCGAAAATTCCGACGCTATCGCCGACCGTGTGGCCAACCTTTCGGAGCCGCTGAATGATGCGCACCCGAGCGACGGCGAGCCGATCCACATCACCGCCATGATCGAGCCACCAACGGAGCATCTGGACGAGAAAGGGCCTTGCGACCCATGTGAGGAGCACGAGCTGATCCGGAGTGACGCAGTGCGGAATATCACCCTGAGCGGGCCCACGAGCGGGCCCGCGAGTGGGTCCACGCAGGGCGGAAGCGGCCCGCACGACGAATAACCGGGCTGCCTGCCAAGCTATGATACGGATGATGCCAACAATTCCCTCGGATGTAGCTGCGCGCTGCTGTATCGCTGTAGTCTTGGGCGTCGCCTTGACGGTGCCGAGTGGTGTTGATGCCCAGGCCCGGCCGCAGGGCACGCGGGCAACGCCGGCACAGACGACCGGCAGCTTCATTGTGCGGCAGGGAAGCGATACCATCGCGGTAGAGAACTTCGAGCGATCAAGTAGCAGGCTGCACGGCGTCGTGGAGGCGCGTGGCGGAGCCAAGGGAGAGTACACCGCTACCATAGCGCCGAGCGAACTGATATCCAGGCTGGAGATATTGGGATCGACGCCCAATGGCCAGAGCACCTCGCGCGGAGTCCTCACTTTCGTAGGTGATACTGCCTTTGCAGATATCGGGCAGGGAAAGACACAGCAAGTCGCGACGCAACAGGGCGCGATGCCGTGGATCAATCTCTCCTTCGCGTTCGCCGAGCAACTGGTCCGTCGTGCGAGAGTGATAGGCGGTAACCAGGTCAAAATCCCGATCTTCGTGGTTCAGGGAGGGCGAACGCTCTCGGCCACGGTGTCGAAGCTGGGCGGTGACTCGCTCGCCATAGATCTCTCAGATGCGGTGCTGAACGTTCACGTGGACCCCAGTGGTCGGCTGCTGAGCGGTGCGGTGCCCACCCAGCGCGTGACGGTCCAACGGGTGGAGTCCAGTCCAACCGGAAGTCGTCCTCAGCTCGCCAGGCCCGACTACTCGGCGCCAGCCGGCGCGCCGTACACGAGCGAAGAGGTACGCGTCCCCACTCCCGGTGGATATAGCCTGGTGGGAACGCTGACCATGCCGAAAGCGCATTCCGGACCGGTGCCAGCCGCGGTCACCATCACTGGCTCGGGGCCAAACGACCGGGATGAGGCCATTGCGGGAATTTCCGGATATCGCCCGTTCAAGCAGATCGCCGACACTCTCGGTCGCCGCGGCGTGGCCGTCCTCAGGCTGGATGATCGCGGTGTGGGTGAGTCGGGCGGCGATGCATCGCAGGCCACCACGGCCAACCTCGCCGATGATACCCGCGCAGCGCTGGCGTACCTGCGAGGCCGTCGCGACATCGATTCCAAGCGACTCTTCCTCGTCGGACACAGCGAAGGGGGAATCATCGCGCCGCTCATAGCGTGGACCGATCCCTCGCTCAAGGGAATCGTGCTGCTCGCGGGCGCGGCGCGCCCTGGAATGGACATCATGCGCGCTCAGAATCGCTACAGCATCGCGTCCGATTCGGCGATCCCGCCCTCCAAGCGCGACTCGGCCATGAAAGCGCGTGAAGTGATGCTCAACGCAGCGGTCGCCGCGCAGCCATGGGCACGCTACTTCGCCAGCTACGATCCATCGGTTACCGCGCGCAAGGTGCATACGCCGGTGCTGATCCTCCAGGGCGCCAACGATCGCCAGGTGTCGCCCGATCAGGCCGAGATGCTAGAGGCGACGTTCCGGTCGGGCGGCAACAAGGACGTCACCATGAAGCTCTTCCCGGGACTGGACCACCTCTTCCTGGCTGACCGTACGGGCAACTTCGCAGGGTATTCCACACTCCCGTCCAAGCAGCTTGGACCCGACGTGCTCGGCACAATCGCCGACTGGATCGCTGCACGATCGATGTAACAACTGCTGTAAGGATTGCGCTGTGGCGTATCCGTGCACTCACAGTACAGCCTTTGCGTGGCCACATTCAACGACGGTTCAGGAGCAACAGACATGGCTGGTTCAGGCGACAGCATCGACGTCAGCAATAACGAAGCGGAGCACCGCTTCGAGGCAAAAGTGGATGGAGGGACCGCCTTTGCGAGCTACGAGCTGCGCGGCCGTGACGTGGTGTTCACGCACACCGAGGTGCCGGAGCAGTCCCGCGGCGAAGGGGTTGGGGATGCGCTGGCCAGAGCGGGAATCGACTGGGCGCGGGGAAAGGGGCTGAACATCGTCCCTCAATGCCCCTTCATCGCTGCTTACATGCGCCGCCACAATGCCGCGTAGCACGTTCACGCGTGCCGTGGGACGTTGCGGCGTGTACGCGCTCAGGCCGCTGTTGCCTCTTGTGAGATCGGCAAGGGTCGCGTAAGCTCCATCCGCAGTAGAATCGCCGAGCACACGGAGCCTTACAAGGCCAGCCGTGTGGCGGGGGAACCAGAGGACGCAGTGTAGGACTTCCGCGTCCATCGGGGTGAATCCGGCAGTCAGCCGGACGGGGAGTTTCGCCCCGAACCCGTCAGCTAACCTCGTAGGCGTT
>JBPCQO010000210.1:0-5727 GCA_050998035.1 Gemmatimonadaceae bacterium
ATCTCGCGCACTATGGACGCGACATTCGCGAGCAGAACGTGCGCCTCCCAGAGCTGCTCGAGATGTTGGTTGCGGAGACGTCGGTGCCGTGGATTCGCATGATGTATCTGTATCCGACTGGCATCACCCCGGCGCTGCTGGGTGTGGTGGCGCGCGAGCCGCGGATTGTCCCGTACCTCGACATGCCCATCCAGCACGCTGCCAATGCGGTGCTCGAGCGCATGCGCCGCCCAGAGCGGCAGCACACCATACGAGAGAAGGTCGCACGCTTTCGTGACGCCGTTCCCGACGTGGCGATCAGGACAACGTGCATAGTCGGCTTTCCCGGCGAGACGGACGCCGATTTTCAGGAGTTGCTGGATTTCGTCGAGGAGGTCCAGTTTGAGCGCGTGGGTGTGTTCACCTACTCGCCTCAGGAAGGGACACGTGCCGCCGCGCTGATCGATGACGTTCCTGAATCAGTGAAGCTTGATCGCATGGAGTGTTTGAGCGACCTGCAGCGCTCCATCACCGCGGAGCGCTACGAAGCGCGGCTCGGCCGCAGCACTCACGCGCTGGTGGACCGGGCTGACGAGGAAACAGGGCGTGCCGTCGCGCGCCTTCCATGGCAGGCGGATGACATCGACGGCGTGACGTACCTGGACGAGCACCTGCCGCCCGGCACGCTCGTCGAGGTGGTTCCGCGCCAGGTGCTGGACGACTACGACTTCGCGGCATCAGTGATTGCCGTTCTCGGTGCGCCGTCCAGGCCCACCGCGGAGGTCATTGGGAGACAATTGCCGCTACTGGCTACGACCATCGGCAGTTTCGGAAGATGAGTCTTACGCGTCATCCAGGCGTGAGATACATCCTACTATTTCTTTCGCTCTCGGCCGTCGCCTGCGCCCGGTCCATCAAGCCGGTGATACAGCCCGCCCCCGTGCCGGCGCCGGTAGCCGCAGCGCCGCGGGCGAAGCCATCGACGCGACCGGCTACCCCCCCCGAAGCTGAAGCCGACAGCAATGCGGCGCGTACCGTAGCCGACGCGCCGGCAACCGTTCTACCGAGCATCATTCGTCGTGGAGCCGGTTCGCAGTCGCCTGCACAATCGGCTTCGCAGCCTACGGCGCGGACGTCCGCGAGCTCCCGCACCGACGAGTCCGATCAGCCCGTACGCATCGCGTTGGCACTGGCACAGCCATCGGTGAGGCTGTCGGCAACGGGCGACTGGTCACTGTTCGATCGTACCGGCGAGCACCAGTTATCCGTCGCTCACTCGGGCGATTCGTATTACGTGGACGCGCGTGACGGTGCGCTCAATTTGACCAGTCCGTCTGGAGGTAGGTCATCCTTCCGCGGGCCGCTGGTTGTGCGACCCACGGATCCCAATGCGGTACTCGTTTTCAACGGTCATCACTACCGTGGTGAGCTCCTGGTGCTGTCATCGGGGAGCGGATTGACCGTCGTCAACAGACTCGCCGTGGAGCAGTATCTGCGCGGTGTCGTTCCGCTGGAGATTGGATCGGACAGAACGCCGTTCGAGTCGGCTGCTGTGCAGGCCCAGGCCATCGCCGCCAGAAGCTACACGTACACGCGCTTGGACGGCTCTCACCCATACGACATGTCCGCCACCGTCCTTGATCAGGTATACGGCGGAATGGATGCTGAGCGGCCTGTAGCTGACGAGGCGGTTGAGGCCACGCACAACATGGTTTTGTTGTATGGCGGCAAGGTGGTGAATGCACCGTATCACGCAAACTCGGGTGGCACAACCGCCGCGGCGAGCGAGGTATGGCGCTCGGGCGATGAGCCGTATCTGGTTTCGGTGAGCGACCGGATTCCAGGCACAGACCGATTCTACTGTCAGGACTCGCCCAAGTTCAGCTGGACCCGCACGTTGGACCGCGGCGCTCTCGACGCGGTACTCAGGAAGTACCTGCCGCAGTACGGCCATGCGCCGAGCAGCGGCATCGGTGAGGTCCGCAGCATTGCGGAGACGGGGCGCACCGGGTCTGGTCGCGTAGCTGGACTTACTTTCACAACCGACCGCGGACGGTTTACCGTTCGCGGTAACGATGTAAGGTTCGTGTTGCGGACGCCGGGCGGGGATGTGCTACCGAGCACGCTCTTCTCGTTCGACGCCACGACGGACGATGGTCACGTGACTCGGCTCACCATCCACGGGCCGGGGAACGGGCACGGCGTGGGCATGGATCAGTGGGGCGCGATCGCGCGTGCGCGCGCCGGCCAGAGCTACGTCACGATCCTGGAGACTTACTACCCTGGCACCAACATCGGTCCGGTGATCTGACCGATGGCCACGACGCAGCCGATCAGGTTTGGACTCGTCGGCGTCGGCGCGATCGCGCAGCTGGCGCATCTTCCGGTTCTCTCCAAGACCCGCGGCGCAGAGCTCGTTGCGCTGTGTGACAACGATGGCCCCAAGGCGCGCGCACTGGCCGAACGCTTCGGTGTGCGCGACGTGTTCACCGACATCGACGACCTGTTCGAGTTCGATCAGCTCGACGCGGTAATCATCGCGACACCCAATCACCTGCACGAGCCGCACGTGCTCGCCGCTCTCAAGGCGGGCGTGGACGTGCTGTGTGAACGCCCGCTCTCGCTCACGTCGCGCGGGGTGGAACGGATCCTCGCCGCGGCGCAGCGAACTGGGCGGAAGGTCGTCGTCGGCAATAACCATCGTTTTCGGGCCGACATCCAGCAGTTGCAGCGATTCGTGAAGGGGGGTGAGCTCGGTACGCTGAACAGCGTTCGCGGTGGCCACTACCAGTTCCGCGGTACGCAGACGGGTTGGCGCTATCGCCGCGCTGAGGCTGGTGGAGGCGCATTCCTGGAGCTGGGCTATCCGTTGATGGATCTGGCGCTGTGGCTTGCTGATTTCCCGGATGCCGTGCGTGTGAACGCGCACTGGGATCGCGGTCGTGCTGCGTCGGCGGTCGAGGACAGCATGGCGGTTCAGATCGAATTCGCCGGTGGGATGTTGTTCACTTGCGACGTGGCCTGGAACTACGTGGGTGAGAACGATCGCTGGTGGTTCGAGGCCCGTGCATCGCGCGGCAGTGCGCGGCTGGCGCCCTTGCGCATCGTCAAGTCGTTGAACGGCCGGCCGGCTGACGTATCGCCGAGCGGCGCGGCTGCGCGCGATAGCGTCTTCACCCAGAGCTATAGAGCCGAGCTGGCGCATTTCATGGCGCTGCTCAGCGGAGCGTCACCCTACAAGGCGCCCGCGGACCAGCTTATTGTGCAGAAGCTGGTGGAAGCGGTGTACAAGTCCGCCGAGGAAGGGCGCGAGGTTCGCCCCTGAGCTAATGGTCTGCTTCGGGCGACCGCTGTACGGCTACTGACGGGAAAAAAGGAAAATTGAGATGGCGTTGAGGATCAGGGGCGGTGGAATTACTCCCTCGCGTCGCGAAGCGCTTGTTGCGCTCGCGTCTGCGGGGATTTTTGCGATTGCGTTCCCTCCGTTCAATCTTGTTGTGCCGATCCTCGTGTGCCTCGTGCCCATCGCCGTGCTGGTGGCGGGGATTGCCGACTATGAGGGGCACGCGTGGCAGGCGGCGCGGGCTGGTTTCTGGTTCGGCTTCATCGGATACGGCGCGAACGTGTACTGGATCGCGGTTGCCCTCCTGCTCTACACCAAGCTGGCGCTGCTCGGCTACGTGGGGGCGCTGGTGTGGCTGGCACCCTACGTTGCGCTGGCATTCACGGCGCTGTTCTTTGCTCGACGTGTGACAGGGTGGCCGCTGGCCATCCTGCTCCCGATCGTATGGACAGCGTCCGAGCTGGTTCTCAACCACCTCAGCGATCTGTCGTTTCCATGGCTGCCGCTCGGGCTCGGCGTGGCTCACGTTCCGGTTCTTGCGCAGGCAGCGGAGTTGAGTGGCGTGCGCGCCGTGAGTTTCTGGATTGCTGCGGTGAACGGCTTCGTGGCGGACGCGTGGCTGTGGCGGCATGACCGCTCTGCGATGTCGCGGCGTCTGGCGGGCGCTGTTGCGCTGGTGGCTGCCGCCGCTGGATACGGTGCATTGCGGATGAGCGAGATCAAGCTCACGCCCTTCGCGCGCATCGCCATCATTCAGCCGGATATTCCAGAGGAAGCGAAACTCGCCATCGACGATCCAACACTGCACGTCGGGAAGCTCGCGGCGATGACCAGGTCGGAGCTGTCGCATAGTACGCCCGACCTCGTGGTGTGGCCTGAGACTGCTCTGGACCGTTTTCTGTGGCAATATCCCGCGTGGGTGGACTCGCTCAGGTCCGCGGTGTCGAACAGGCCGACTCCAGTCCTCACGGGATTCATGGACTCGAGCACTCCCAATGTTCTGCCGTTCGCGTACTACAACGCGGCGCTGCTAACGGATTCTATCGGGCGCCTATCCACGCAACCGCCATATCGTAAGCAGTATCTGGTGCCGATCGTGGAGCGCGTCCCGTTTCTCAACCCGGCGTGGTTCCAGGGCGTGGATTACTTCGGCGGCTTCGGTCGCGGCACCAACGAGGCTCCGTTCCGGCTCCCGTTCGGCACCGTTGGGGTGATGATATGCTACGAGTCGATCTTCCCGCAGCTGGCGCGGTCGTACGCGGTGCAGGGGGCGAGCATGTTGATCAACGTCACCAACGATGCGTGGTTCCAGCGTAGCAACGCACCATATCAGCATTTCGCGCAGCTGTCTCTTCGCGCGATTGAAACTCGTCTGCCAATTGTGCGCTCGGCGAATACTGGCATCTCCGGTTACGTGGATCCGCTCGGCCGAGTGCGCGCTGAAACGCCGATCTTCGTTCCGCGAACCGCCACATATGTCGTAGAGCGGGCGGGGATCCGGACGCTGTACACCCGTGTGGGCGACTGGGTAGGCGGCCTGTGTCTCACGGCTACGCTGGCGTTCGTGGCCGCCGCGTGGCGCGAGAGCCGGCGTCGCAAGCGCGATAGAATCACGGGTTAAGAGCGACGCAATAGAGCGCTGCGACGAACGGGCGTGACATGCGGGCGTGACATGCGGGCGCAGTGAAAGAGCACCACGCGTCGGTATCCGCTCCTCGTGAGTGTGAAGCGAGCCCATAGGTTGCGTTCATGCTCACCGAGCGGCAGAAGCTGGGGATTCGCGGAGAAGTGGTCGCTGCCGGGTGGCTGGAGGCACGCGGTTGGACCGTACTCGACCGGCGCTTCCGATCCGGGCACCGCGACCTGGATCTGGTAGTGGCTCGCGCGGAGCCGGCGGGAGGTCGCCTGGTCGCCTTTGTGGAGGTGAGAACCCGCGTTTTGTCTGATTTCGGGCGGCCGGCTGAAACTGTACAGTGGCGCAAGCAGCACCAGGTGGCCCGATCCGCGCGTGCGTGGATTGACCTGAACAGACGTTCGGGGGACAACTATCGTTTCGACGTGGTCGGGGTGCTTGTACGGCGAGGAAGGGCCCAAATAGAGCACGTTCCAGACGCATTTTGGTTGCGCTCCTTCGGTTGATTTTCGGTCTCCGAGTTCGTATTTTATTCGGGTACGGTATGTCGTGGGAAAATGATCGTGCGCAGGGTATTTTGCCTGGAAACACGAATCCGTAACGCAGCCTCAAGGGTTATCTTACAGTCAGCAAAGGGACACTACAAATGGCCGTTTCCACCATGCAGGACGACAAGAAGAAGGCATTGAACCTGGCAGTGGCGCAGATCGAGAAGAACTGCGGCAAGGGCTCGATCATGCGCATGGGTTCGGGGACTGCGCGCGTGAAGATA
>JBPCQO010000073.1:0-9353 GCA_050998035.1 Gemmatimonadaceae bacterium
GCGGTCCGTGTAGCGCCATATCTGCATGCCCCAGACTTGCGACGGATCACGCGAGAAACGGAGCTGCGAGTACGGGATGCGCATCTCCGCGGTCCAGCCTAGCGAGTCGACGTGCGTCGCTGTTTCCCATATCGGGTCCCACGACGGATCGCCGTTGAACTGATCTCCCCGCACGCCAGCTGGATTTACCTCGAACCAGACCCGATCGATGTGGTTGTGATACGGATCGAGCACGACTGCGAGCTTGTCCGTCGTCAATGAATTGAAGGAGCCGTTGTTCCCATTACTGTCAAGCAGTTGGTCGCGCCGAGCCAATGGCGCGCGTATACCGCGTGCGCCGGCAGTGTCGTACATCCGCGCACCTACGTACAGTGCCCCGTCGTCATACAGGATGCGCACTTCCGTGCGTACTGCTGGCGGCGCTCCTTCCGCTGGCTGCGATTGACGAAACGACGTAATAGGTGTGGCGGCGTTCCACGCTGCCTCGTCCAGCTTGCCGTCAATGGTGATCTCGCCCGTCCGACGTGCGGCGTTCGCTACAGGTGGTGCAGTCCGGGAAGAAGATGAGCCTGCATTCTGCTGCGCATCAACCGTTGCGGCGCCAAGAGCGATGAGTGCTGCAAGACTATATATATGGTATCGTTTGTGCGACATGTGCCCAGAGTTCGTGGATGAAACCAAGTGCTTTGATGGCGCAACGTGCGCTTTGGTTTGAACCATCCACACTTATCTTGGTTTACTCGCATGGCTGATCTCTTTGCCCATCACCCGCGGTACGCGCGCTGGGCGCATGTCTTACTCCGCGTTTTCGCCGGCGCTATCATCATGCAGCACGGATCACAGAAGCTGTTCGGCTTCCTCGGCGGCATGAACGGCGCGGGAGAGACAGCGCACATCGGGACCGTCCTGTGGGTGGGCGGCCTCATCGAGTTCTTCGGCGGAATGCTGCTCATACTGGGCTTCTACACCCGGATCGCGGCGTTCCTGCTCGCCGGTATGATGGCCGTGGCATACTTCACCGTCCACGCTCGCCGTGACTTCTGGCCAATACTGAATCACGGCGAGCTGGCCATCGCACTCTGCTTCATCTTTTTGTATCTCGCGGCCACAGGCGCGGGCGCGGTATCTGTGGACTGGGTCCGCACCCGTCAGCGGCCGCGGCCGGTAATGCCCTAACTCATGCCCTAACGAGCGCTCTCGCCCGCCCGTGCTGTAGCCTTTTGCACACGCTCCGTATAGGCCGCGACAGTCTCATCGTCGCCGATGTGGGGGAGTACCCAATCGGGGCGCTCTGGCTGTGATGAATCGAGCGAATCCACGTACAGGTCGCCGCCAGCCTTGACCACCGCCGCCTCGAACTGGTCGATCGCGGAGAGCAGGTCGGCCAGGTTGTCGTCAGGCGCGTCGCCGGCGATCATGAGCCCCTTCTGGTGCAGTCGCGCAACCATCTCACTGTGCAGAGCTGTGCGCTCTTCGTCGCGGATGGAGTCGTTGAAGTCGGATTGTTCAGCCATGATTTGGATTTGGGTTTGGGTCGCCAGTAGTCACCGCACTAGCCACCCGTACACGTTCAAAAGCAGTGCCGCACCGTTTTCCACACCTACTCTTGACCATCTCGTTCCCGCTGCGCTGCTCCTCTCGGCGGTTGAATGGTGATGCCGCCCGCAGTCATTCCGCCGTCGCATGGGATGATGGCGCCAGTGACGTACGCGGCAGCATCGCTACAGAGGAAGAGCACCATGTTCGCTATATCATCCTTTGATGCCAGGCGTCGTAGTGGTAACTGGCGCTCCAGGGCATCCCGGGCGGGCCCCGCCGGTGCCAGTCTGTCCATCCCTTCCGTATCCGCCACCGCGCCCGGGATTATCCCATTCACGCGTATGCCCAGGGGCCCCCATTCGAGCGCCAAGGTACGGGTGAGCATGTCGACCCCAGCCTTGGCGGCGCACACGTGTGCCTGAGACGGCATTGCCTGCACGGCTTGGGGCGCCGAAATATTGATGATTGAGGCGCCCGGACGCCGCAGGTGCTCGAACGCGGCTCTGCACGTGTTGAAAGTGCCTAGCAGGTCGATATCGACGACGGACTTGAAGGCATTGGCAGACATTCCGGTTGCCGGTGCCGGGAAATTGCCAGCGGCACCGCACACCACGATGCTGAGCGGGCCGAACCGCTCGACCGCCTCCGCTATTGCGCGAGAGAGTGCATCCCAATCGCGAACGTCTGCCGCGAATCCGGCCGCCGAACCGCCGCGCTGAACGATCCCATCCGCCACTGCGTCGAGCTTGGCCTGCGTGCGGCCCACGAGCGCCACGCTCGCCCCCTGCTCCGCTAGCCGCTCCGCGATCCTCTGACTGATCCCAGAGCCGCCGCCAGTGACCAGCGCACGCATCCCCTTGAAAATATCGGCACGAAAAGTTTCCACCCCCACCACCGCCCCCACCTTAGCGCCCCTCGAATTTAGGCGCCCGCTTCTCAGCGAAAGCCGACATCGCTTCCGAGAAATCGCGCGACTGCATGAATGCCGCGTTCCAGAGCGCGGTATGGCGCAGGCTCTCGTTCATCCCGCTGTACGCACTCTCGTTCATCACCTGCTTCACGCCCTGCACTACCAGCGGTGGATTTGCAGCAATGCGCTCCGCGATGCTCTTCGCACGATCCAGCGCCGCGAGCGGCGTGTCGCAGACGTGGTTCACCAGGCGTAGCTCCGCGGCACGCGTTGCGTCAAAATCATCGCCCGTGAGGGCGAGTTCGCGGGCCGCACCTTCGCCAACGATCGCGGGGAGTCGCTGCAGACTACCCATGTCTTCCACGATTCCGATTCGAACCGCACGCACCGAGAACATGGCTTCGCTCGAGCAGACACGGACATCCGCTGCACAGATGATGTCTATGCCGGCACCGACGCACCAACCCGACACGCTGGCCACAGTCGGCTTGCGACACTGCATCAGCGATGTGATGGCGCGCTGCATGGTCGTGAGTTGACCAAAAAAGCGCGTGCGCTCCGCAGCCATCGCGGGGCCGGCAAGCGCGTAACGCAGCTCACCAGTCATGGCCAGCAGATCCAGTCCGTACGTGAAATTCCCATCAGCACCGCTGAGCACTATCGCGCGCACCTGCTCGTCGGCGTCCAGCGCGTCGAACACGCCGGGAGCATCGCGCCAGAAATCCGGACCCAGCGCGTTCCCCTTGCCAGGGCCGCTCAACACTACGTGTGCGACGTGGTCTGCTATACTGACCTGGAATGCGCGGCTCACTTGACCTCCGCAATCGCGGCGATGGCGTCCGGCCCGAACCGATACACGGTCCATCCGTCCATCGCCACGCCACCGAGCTTCTCGTAGAAACCGATCGCGTCCACGTTCCAGTCGAGCACCGACAGCTCGAACCTGCCGCACCGCCGCTCCAGCGCCACACGCGCGAGATAGCTGAACAGCTCGCGTCCGATACCGCGGCCGCGCATGGCTGGCTGTACGTACAGATCTTCCAGGTACAGCCCCGGACGCCCTGTCCATGTTGAGAAGTTGAAGAAGTAGAGCGCGAACCCCACGGAAACACCATCAACATCAGCCATCACTGCATACGCCACCGCCCTGTCGCCGAAGAGTGCCTCCCGCATCAACTCCGATGTCGCGACCGCCGCATCAAGATCACGCTCATACAAGGCCAGCTCCCGCACCAGCCCGATGATGGCCGGGATGTCGCCCTCGGTTGCGGGGCGCAACGCTACATCAGTGGTCGCCATCGGTTAGTGGGTTGGCGAGTTGGTGGACGTGCTGGTAGACGTGCTGGCAGAGCTACCTGTTGGTGTGATCGACGTCATGTCGCCGCCGTGCAGCCATATGTCGCGTATGCGCCGCTGCTGCGCCGAGATGTTGGGCAGGTCGACGATGTCCACACGCACTGTTTGGTACGGCAGGATTCTGACCGTGGTCGTCATCGGCTTGCCACCGCGAAGGTACGCAACAGTGTAGGAGTCGCCAACCTTGGCGCCGACCAGAGCAGCGCGAAAGTCCTCAACGGTCCTGATCTGCTTTCCGTTTACGGAATTGATGTAGTCGCCGTCCACCAGCCCTGCCTTTCCGAAGCTGCCGTCCGGAACGGAGAGCGATAACCTGGGCGGGCTCCCCACGTAACTCCCCAGACTTCCCACACCCGCAAAAGGAGTGATCCCGCCGCGCACGTCGGCCAGCGGGTGCCCGAGGGAATCTGTAGTCACACGTGCCGTGACCGTCTTCCAACCAGCGTACTTGAGGTAGCTGTCAAAATCAAATGACTCGTTCCCAGCGATGAAGCGCGTGTAGAACAGGTTCATGTCACTACCGCACACAGCGTTGATTCCATCCAGGATGTTCTGGTCCGTGTATCCCGTCACGCCCGCGTAGTGGTCGAACAGATATCCTTCAATATCGTCCATTCCCCTGGCGCCGTTGGTTGCGTTGCGCACGTGCAGCTCCAGCATCTGGCCGATCAGTCCACCGGTGGTGTAATACGAGATGTTGTATCCGCCATTCACGGTGTTCGCGTTCCACGCGGTCCAGCTCGCTCGCTCCGGCGATACGCGATCGTGCCCTGGATTCGCCAGATAGCTGGTGATCGTTGCCGCCAGATCCCGGCGCGCCGCGTTATCAGTGAGAAGATCGGTGCGGCGGTTGATCTCGTTGGCGAAATAGTCAGTGACGCCTTCCGCCCACCACAGCCCCGTGGTGTGTACCTCGCGCTCATACGCGAACGGCCCGAGCTCCACTGGGCGAATCCGCTTCACGTTCCACGCATGGAAGTACTCGTGCGCCGTGAGCCCCGCCGTCGACTCGGCGTTCTGCGCCAACTCTCTCGCGGGCGCGGACATGGTTGCGCTGTTCAGATGTTCGAGACCGCCACCGGGGCCGTCCTCGTAGATGAACGTGTACTCGCGGTACGGCAGCCGCCCCATGATGTTACGCGCGGCAACAACGATCCGCCGGTGCATTGCCACCCATTTTGTCGAATCGAACGCCGGCGCCCCAGGCTGCGTGTAGTACGCCACACGATGCGGCACACCATCCACCTCGAAAGGCCAGATGTGCAGATTCGCCCCGATCAACACCGGTGAATCAATGAGAACGTCGTAGCTGGGGGCGAAGAACGTACGTGGATCGAAAGTGGGCGACAGCCCCGTCGCAACGCGCCAGGTTGACGGCAGCTCGAACGTCACGTGCACCGGTGCGAGCTTCTGGCCGACGACGTACAGATACGTCATCGCCCCGCTCAATAACGCGCCATCACTCCTCAGAAAGGAATAGTTGCCGAGTCCCGCGGCCGCGGCTGCATCTGGGTAGCGAACGTCGTATCGGACCGTCGCGCTCCCGCTCCGAATCACGGCGCGCCACGTGGAGCTGTCCTCACGCGTTACAGCGACCGCGTTGTTACCGTCGCTGATGCGAACGTTCCTGATGAACCTGTAGAAGTTCGCGACCCGGTACGCACCAGGCGCCCAGATAGGGCTCGCCATGCGCACGGTGTCACCCACGTTTCGCAGCTGCACTTCCATCGAGTATCCGGTCGAGTCAGACGCCGGCATGGCACGGACGACGTAGCGAACGACAGGTTGAGACCGGTCGAAGCGTGCCTCGAAACCGTCGGCGTAAGTCGTGAGGGGGACCTGCGCCGAGCTGGAGCGCGGTAGAGCGATGGTGGTGGCAAGCACCGCGACTGAGGCGAGAACGGCGAAAAATAGGCGGGATTTGGTCGGCATCCCGTAAGTTACTTTCGAATGGTCACGGTCGTGGCGCGAGGCGACCCTTGCGGTACTATGGAAATGGGTTGCACCTTTTTGCACCGCTCGCTGCCACCAACCGCCATCACCACGACCATGCACCTCTACCCCACTTTGCAGGTCACGCTCGTCGCAGCCGTGCTGTGCGGCTGTGCCTCATCGGCGCCCCCCAATACCGAGGTGCAGCAGGACCGGACAAGGATGGAATCATCAGAAGGAATTTCGAAGATGGACGTCGATCTCCATGGCCATGATGTGCGCGATGAGCACAGCGTGCCGATCCCAGCCGTGCAGGCCTTTGACGCACTCCCCGCCGCATACGCCAAGCTCGGGATCCCTAACGTCGCCGTCGTCGACAACACTGGTGGCGTGTACACTATCGGTAGACGGAACATGAGCGTGCGCGGCGCACTCGCCGGCACCCGCCTGTCGCGCTATATCGACTGCGGATCGGGCGCCATGCGCACCCCGGCAGATAGCTACGACGTAAGTCTTTCAGCTACCACGTACGTTACGCCAGACGGCGCCGGGTCGATGCTCCACACCATGGTCGCTGCCAACGCGCGCGATCCGGGCGACAATCGCGCGCCCGTGCGATGCACTTCCACCGGCCTATTCGAACGGCACCTGGCAGAGCTGGTGGCGGGGAAGTAACGCCCGCCACGGGGGTCCGGCTACGGCACTCGCCTCCGCTAGCGATCTCTAGCGGAGATGGATCGAGCCATTCACGGTGGTGGCTGATACGTGGGCTCCGCCGCTACCTACAACGCCGTCGGCATGACGGTGACGACGATCGTAGTTAAGTGAGTACTTGGAGTCGATCGAACCATTCACGGTGCTCAGGCTCACGTCTGCGTTGAACCGTGAAGGGGCGGTGATGTCGATGGTACCATTCACCGACTTGAACGTCATCTCGGACGTCCCTTGCTCCCCGAGCGACGCATGCACGGAACCGTTGACGGTAGACGCATCGAGGGGCCCGCCGCTCGCGCTGACAGTAATGTCGCCGTTCACGGTCTTCGCTGACACCGGAGACCCGATCCGCTCGGCATCCACGCTGCCGTTGACCGTGCGCGCGGACAGCTGGCCGCTCAGCCCGACCGCCTTGACGTTCCCGTTAACACTGTTCAGACCGCTGCGCACACCGTTGGGAACCTGCACATCGAAGGAAACTTCCACGTTCTGACGCCGGTTGTCTCCGTCAGATTGAATACTGTTCCCGTGCGCGCCGTTCTCGTCGCACGTGGCGCCGTCCGTCCATAGCGCACAGACCGTCACCCCATTGGCCGATCGCACCACAGCGTAATGAACGGTGGACGCGTCACCTCCGTTTCGCACACGCTTCTCCGCGCGCACGTGAACGCTACCGTCCGAACTCGCGGTGACGTTCACCGGGCCATTCACATTGTAGAGACGAAACGACTGTCCACTCGACACTGGCCCATCCCAGCGCCACGATGTCCCGTTACGTCCCAGATCCTGCTGTGCCGCCAGTGGTGCCGATGCCACAGCCTGCGCTGTCACGGCCAGGGCGGCAACTACGGCGAATCTGCTGAGAGTGCTGTTCAGAGTGCGATTCATTGTTAATGATTTCCCTGAGAGATTTGTACCCGGCCGCTGAATGTGTCGATGGACACGCGCGCGTCGCCGCGACCAATGGTGTACCTGTAGATTGTCCGCTCATCGTCAGCGTCATTCTCCGGCCGGCGCACGGCGCCCGGATAATCGTTAGCCACTGACCCGCTATACGTGTTCACGGTTATCGCCGCACTCGCCCCGCTCTGCAGATTGAGCACCGTGCGTCCGGAGTGAGTCTCGAACCCGTACCGCCCTGCGGGATTCAGCGCACCCGCAAAGATGACGTCACCGCTCACAGAGTTAGCGCGCACACGCGTCCCTCGCAAGTTTGACAGATCGATACTACCGCTCACGTCTCCTGCACTTACAGTCCCCGAAACGTTAGCTACCTCTAATCGGCCGCTCACCGTCTCCGCCTTTACGTCGCCCGCCACACCGGATGCGGTGACGTTGCCGGAGACGCTCTCGATCGCGACGTTCGCCGCGGCGTCGCGCACGTCCACCGAACCGCTGACGCTGTTGGCATCGATCCCGCCGCGGACTCCAGCGACGGTGATGCTACCGGATATAGCACTCAGTGTCACCCGCGCACCCGCCGGAACAGTCACGTCGTAAGTGGCGGTGCCATCCTCAGATCGATTGTGCTTCATACCCATGCGCACCCCGAGATCCACGTGCGAGCCCGTCGCGTCAAAGTCCAGCGACGCGTTACCGATTGCACTCGCCACGACGCGGACCTGGCCTCGATTCCACGCCGATACCTTGATGGACCCGGATATTAAACCGAGCTCCACCGATCCGTTCCCAGAGAACGGGACCAGTGTATCGATCTTGGCCACCCCCGTCCCGCTTCCCCCGTCCCACCGGAACCACCGACTCGACGATCGTGGCGGCCGCGGTGGCCGTGGTGATTCCGGTGGCGTGGGTGGGCTGGTCTGCGCATCCGCCGGTGCCGTGCCTGCGATTGTAAGCGTGATCGCCATGCACGCGAATACGCTTCTGAATCTGTTAGTCAGTGTTGTCATTGTCATTGTCCTCTAAATGGACTTTCATTGCTGCCACCCTTTATGCCGATGGCAGCAGCGCCGCCGCTCGCAGCAGATCTGTTTTCTTGGCGAGTGATCTATCCAACTGGCTGCCCAAGAACCGACTCTTTGGATCCCTGGCCAACGCAGCACGCGACTGCGCGATCGCGTTATCGATGACGCTGAGGTTCTGCTCGATAGTCCTGACCGTCGCCGGATCCAGCTGCGCACGCCTCGCGTTCAGCGCCGCGCGCAGCGTCGTGATCTCCTCGTCGTACGTCGCGCGGGTACTCGCATCCTCGCTGCTCGATACGAGCTGCGTGGAATTCTGAGTGCTACCATGCGGTTGCGCTACGCTGCCGTCGTTATGGTGCCGCGGCGGCAATACGGCCACTGCCCTGGGTTGCACTGCCACTGGTTCCGTCGTTGGCTCTATTACTGGCGCTGCCTGCACCTGCTGCTGTTGAGTTGCAGTCCGCTGCGCAGCCGTCCCAATCGCTGACGACGCAGTCACCGCCGCGCCGCTCGGCGCGTCGCCGCGCCTGTTCAGCATGTACGTCACACTCGATGTCGCCGATATGAGCACGGCTGCCGCGGCAGCCATGGGTAGCCACGGCGTCCACTGCGATTTTGGACTGCGCCTGAGCGGTATAGCGGAGCTACCGAGTGGGAGAACTCGCGCCGAGATCCTGCTCTCGACACCAGCCCACAGGTCGCGCTCCGGCGCGATTCCCTGCATCAGCTCTGGCGTTGCTTCCAGATACGACAACACGGCATCCTCCACCGCTCCGTCATTCATCAGGCGATCGTCGTTGCGATCATCTTCGTTCGTCATGCTAATGCCTCCCTGAGAAGCCGCCGCGCCCGGTGTAACTGCGCCTTGCTACCACCAGAAGTGATGTCCAGCATCCGCGCGATCTCCTCGTGCTTGAATCCCTCCACGTCGTGCAGCGCGAATACCGTTCGTGCGCCTGGCGGGAGTGCCGCTATTG
>JBPCQO010000238.1:0-34109 GCA_050998035.1 Gemmatimonadaceae bacterium
GCGAAAGTGCCGGCCAGGAGTGCGGCCGCAACCGCGGCGGTGCCAAACCAACTCTGCCTACCCTGCTGTGTGTTCCGGGACACGTTGGCCCCCCGTTAAAAATGGTAAACGGATTATACACTCACCGAGGGTGCTTGGTCCACGAGCGCACCTCGCCGCCAGCGTCCATATTGATCCACGTGAAAGCACCTGACGCCAGCCTGCAGAACGATCAGAGCCGATACAGCGGCCAGCAGCCGCTCTCGGTTCTCGATGCGATCCCGGACGTGACGATCGCATTCAACCACGACTGGCATCCTACGTACATGAATCGCGCCGCACGGGACGTGCTGGCCGAACTCGGAGTGACTTCGGACGTGCTGAACGGTGCCTCGGGTGGGTCCGCCGGTAGTGCTTCCATTTGGGACATGCTCCCGGAACTCCACGGCACCCAGCATCACGCGGCAGCCTTGCTCTGCCTAGCCGAGCACAGGCCGGTGGAGATCGAGGACTTTTATGAGAGACTGGGCCGCTGGTACGAGACCAGGATCATTCCCACGACCGACGGTATTGTCAGCATCTCTCGCGAGGTGACCAGCCGGCACAGGGTGGACGACGCGCTGCGCATGCAGTCGGAGGTACTGCGGAGCATGCGTGAGGGCGTGAGCGTCTCCGACGAGGGTGGTTTTATCGTGTACACCAATCCCGCCGAGGACTCCATGTTCGGCTATGAACCGGGCGAGATGGTGGGGCTGAACGTCAAGGCCCAGAACGCCTATCCCCAGGAGGAAAACGAGCGGGTTGTTGGCGAGGTGATCGCGCAGCTCCAGTCGGACGGCGCCTGGTCGGGCGAATGGGAGAACGTGCGCAAGGACGGTACGCCGTTCAGAACGCGCGCGCGCATCACCGCTGTCCATCGGGGGGACCGGGACTACTGGGTGTGCGTTCAGGAAGACATCACGGCGGACCGGCTGGCGCAGGATGCACTGCGTAGAAGCGAGGACCGGTTTCGCAGACTGGTGGAGAATACCAGTGTCGGTCTCGTCATTGGGGATGCGCAGGGTGGCCTGAGCTACATGAATCCTCCGCTGCTGCAGATGCTGGGCTACACCGCGGATGAGGTCGAGCGCGGCGAGGTGAGGTGGGTGAATCTGACCCCGCCGGAGTTCATGGAGCAGGACAAGCGCGCTCTTCACGACCTGCATACAATCGGCACCGCCGAGCCGTTCGAGAAGGTATACGTCGCCAGGAGCGGTGAGCGAATTCCCATCCTCGTTGTCCCTTCTGTGCTGGACCGTGACAGCGACGACGACATGACCATCGCAGGCTTCATCTCTGACCTGCGGCCGCTAAAAATTGCGGAGCGTGAGCGTGATATCGCGCTCGCCGAAGCACAGGATGCAAGGCAGGATCTACAGCGCGTGTTCAATCAGGCGCCGGTCGCGATCGCACTCGTACGCGAGCCGAACCACATCTTCCGGATCGCGAACCCACTCTATCTGGAGCTGACCGGCCGGCAGGACGACATAGTCGGGAAACCTGTACGCGAGGCTCTGGGCGAACTCGAGGGGCAGGGGATATTCGAGCTCATGGACCAGGTCTACGAGACTGGCGTTCCGTACGTGGGCAACGAGATCCGCGCGTTGTTATCGCCGGGATCTGGCAGAGCCGACTACGAGATATATGTCAATTTCGTCTTCCAGCCGGTACTGGATGGCGTTGGGGCGGTGTACGGCATCGTCATAGTGGCCGTCGACGTCACTCAGCAGGTGCGCGCGCGCGTGGAAGCGGAGCGGCTGCGCGAAGTCGCGGACGCGGCCAATCTTGCGAAGACTCAGTTCCTGGCCAACGTGAGCCACGAACTGCGAACCCCGCTCAACGCGATCGGTGGCTACACCGAGCTGATGAGCCTCGGAATACGCGGGCCGACCACTGCCGCACAGCAGGAAGATTTGAAGCGGATAGCGCGAAGCCAGCGTCACCTGCTCGGCCTCATCAACGACATCCTGAACTTTGCGCGGCTAGAAGCGGGAAGGGTTGAGTTCGACCTTACAAGTATCCGGGTGCGCGACATCATCGGTACCGTGGAGTCGCTGGTCGCGCCGCAGCTTCAGGCCAAGGGGATAGAATACACCTGGGATGTGGATGGCGTTCGCGTAATGGCAGACGGTGAGAAGGTGAGTCAGGTACTTCTCAACCTGCTCAGCAATGCGATAAAGTTCACGCCGTCCAACGGCCGCATCACGATCACCAGCGACGCCGACGCAAGCGATGTTCGCATTCACGTGCACGATACGGGGATCGGGATCGCGGGTGATCGTCTGGACGCGATCTTCGAGCCGTTCATTCAGCTGAGTCGAACGCTGTCCCAACCCACTGAAGGGACCGGGCTCGGACTGGCTATCAGCCGCGATCTCGCCCGCGGTATGGGTGGCGAGCTCACTGTGGAGAGTGAGCCCGGCAAGGGCTCGACCTTCACTCTCGCTCTCAAACGAGCGACGTAACTTTGTCCGCAACGTCAATCGCAACATCGACCGGAACATCGATCACAACGTTGGTCGCAGTACTGTTCTCACCTTGAATCGGCGTGGAATCGCCCTGGAGAAAGCTTGTTTTCACGACGTGAATTCCTGGTCCGTGCAGGTGAAGCCGGCGCCACCCTGTCTGGTATTGCACCGGGGCTGAGCCACTTCCTGCGGACGTCGGCGGGGACCGCGCCGCTCGGTGCAGCGGCGGCGACGCCGGCGAACGTGGCCGACCCAGCTGCGGCACCTGACCAGATCACCGCGCTCTACTCCGGACTGCGCTGGCGCACACTCGGCCCCTTCCGCGGCGGGCGCGTTGGCGCGGTGAGTGGCGTGCCGGGGCGGCCCAATGAATTCTATTTCGGTGCGGTGAACGGCGGCGTGTGGAAGTCCATCGACGCGGGGCGCGTGTGGACGCCGATCTTCGATTCACAACCGGTCGCCTCGATCGGCGCGATAGCGGTCGCTCCGTCGGCACCGGATGTGGTGTACGTCGGCAGCGGCGAATCGACGCTGCGCGATTCTGTGAGCTTCGGGAACGGGGTGTACAAGTCGCTCGACGCCGGCGCGACGTGGACGCACATGGGGCTAGACGACACGCAGCACGTCGGCAAGATCGCCGTCGATCCGAAGAACCCGGACAATGTTTTCGTCGCCGCGATCGGTCATCTGTATGCGCCGAGTGCGGAGCGTGGCGTGTTTCGCTCACGGGATGGTGGTAGAACGTGGGCCAAGGTTCTGTACCGGGACGAGAACGTCGGCGCCGTGGAAGTCGTCATCGATCCCACGGATTCGAATGTGGTGTACGCGGGACTGCGGAATACACGTCGTCCGCCGTGGTTCACGTACGCGCCAAGCAATGGACCGGGCGGCGGCATCTTCAAGTCCACGGATGGTGGCACCACATGGAAGCAGCTGACCACGGGGCTGCCGCCGCAAGGGATCGGCAGAACCGGCATTGCAGTCTCGCCCACCGATCCCAGGCGAGTGTACGCGGTGGTGGATTGCCTCATTCCCGGGCCGGAGACAGCGAAAGTTGTGCGCCCCGTGGAGCCGGACGCGCCCCCCGCAGCCGCACGTACGCCAGCGAAACCGTTAGGCCAGGGCGGCTTCTTCCGCTCGGACGATGCCGGCGCCACTTGGACCAAGATGTCGGCCGATCCCGCGCTGTGGGGACGCGGCTGGTACTTCGAGAAAGTCGCGGTGGATCCCAAGAACGCTGACATCGTGTACGTGCCCAACGTCGCGGTGAACAGATCCAAGGATGGTGGCCGGAGCTGGATTGCGCTGAGAGGATCGCCGGGCGGCGACGACTATCATCAGGCGTGGGTGTCGCCAGATGATTCCAACACGATGATTGTCGCCAGCGATCAGGGTGCGATCGTCACACGCAACGCCACGACGGATGATGCGAGACATGTCACGTGGAGCTCGTGGCTCAATCAACCCACGGCGCAGCTGTATCACCTGTCGGTGGACTACAGGTTTCCGTACTGGGTGACAGGCGCGCAGCAGGACAGTGGCGCCGTCGCCGTGCGCTCGCGCGGTAAGTTCGCCGAGATATCGACGCACGATTGGGAGCCGATCGGCGCCGGTGGTGAGAGTGGATACACGGCGGGCGATCAGCTCAATCCTGGTGTGATCTACGGTGGCATGGGGAGCCGGTACGATCTGGCGTTGAACACGCCGATCCCGGGGACCGTGGCACCGCACGCGCCTGAAACAGGGCGCGCCGATTGGACGCAGCCGCTCGTCTTCTCAAGAGCCGATCCGCGTGCGCTTTACTACGCCAATCAGTTCCTGTTCAAGACCACCGACGGCGCCCGGACCTGGACGCAGATCAGCCCCGATCTGAGCAGGCCGGAGTTGCACGTGCCGGCCACTCTGGACGCAACGTCGGCTGCACTCACCGATCGCAATGGAAAGCGCGGTGTCATCTACACCATCGCGCCGTCGCCCATTCTCGTTCCGATGGTGTGGGTGGGGACTGACGACGGTCTGATCCACGTCACGAGCAACAACGGCAACACGTGGCAGAACGTCACTCCGCGCGCCATGACGGCGTGGAGCCGGGTGACGATGATGGAGGCGTCCCACTTCGACGTCAACTCGGCCTATGCAACCGTTGACCGGCACCAGCTGCAGGACTTCGACCCGTACATCTATCGCACGCGCGACATGGGCAAGAGTTGGCAGAAGATCACCAGGGGTCTGCCGGCCGGCGTGTACGCACATACGGTGAAGGAAGACTCCGTGCGGCAGGGACTACTCTTCGCGGGTACCGAGCGCGGAGTGTATGTATCGTTGGATGATGGCGACAACTGGCACGCTCTGCAGCTCAATCTCCCGATCACTTCGATGCGCGACCTGGAGATCTACGAAGGAGATCTGATCGTCGCGACGCATGGACGTGGCTTCTGGCTCATCGACGACATCAGTCCGCTTCGTCAGATAAACGACAGCGTGCTCAAGGCCGACGTGCATCTGTTCAAGCCGGCCGACGCAATCAACATTCTGCAAGGTGACGACAACGGTACGCCGTTGCAGAAGGATGAGCCGCAGGCATCTAACCCGCCGAGCGGCGCGATCATCGACTACTACCTGAAGAACAACGCTACCGGGCCGGTGACGCTGCAGATAGTCGATGCAAGCGGTAAGACCGTCCACACCTTTTCGAGCGATGCGGCGATTGCAACTCCGGCGCGCGCACGCAGGAGTGGTGGGAGTGGTGGCGGCATCCTGAACGTCTCAGCGCTGTGGCAGACGACGCCGGAGCCGTTCTCCACGGCGGCCGGAATGCACCGTGTGGTGTGGAACCCTGTCACTCCCGCTCCGCGCGGTGGTGACGGAGAGGGAACAAGCGGTGGCACGTCGCTCACGGGAACGTTCACGGCCAGACTCACTGTGAATGGGCAGAGCTACACGCAAACATTCACCGTACGGCCGGACCCGAGGAGCAGAGAGATCCTGCTGCTTTAGGAGCGGGACCGCGCGCGGTTGCAGGATTCGCAGGGCGGCGTTATCTGGCGGCATCGTCTACTCGTGGTAGGCGGTGCCGTCGACGCGTTGCACTGAATAGATTCAGCCGTTGAGTTGACCGGGGTGCCTGCCCACAAGGGGCGCAGGCTGAGAGAGTCCCGTTGAACCTGATCCGGTTTGTACCGGCGTAGGGAGTCATAAGATGAACGCAGTTGCTTCACGCACACGCCTCGGGCGCGTGCGAATCGTCGCTCAGGCGACGTCCTCCATTGTCGTCTTCCTCGCCGCCGCCGCGCCACTCGCGGCACAGGCGGGTGCCAGAGACACCACAGCCGCCACTACCGACACCACTCACCGCGCTGACTCGGCCCGCACGCAGCGGCTCGAGCGCGTCATGATCTCCGCGGTTCGGGACTCGTCCGCGCCCATCTCGCAGAAGACATTAACGCGTACCCAGATCCAGCAGCGTTACTTCGGGCAGGATGTACCGCTGGTACTGCAGGGTACCACGCCGTCGCTCACATCGTACGCGGAAACGGGTAACTACTGGGGCTACAGCTACATCCGGCTACGCGGACTTGATCAGTCGCGCATCAATCTGACGCTGGATGGAATTCCGCTCAACGATCCCGAGGACCAGGTGCTGTACTTCGCTGACTTCCCGGACCTGGCGAACAGCCTCCAATCGGTGCAGGTGCAGCGCGGCGTTGGGACGAGCACCAATGGCACCGCGTCATACGCTGGCTCCATCAACATGGAGACCATCTCGCTGGCGACGTCGCAACGTTCCGGCCAGCTGCAACTGGAGGCGGGCTCGTTTGGATCGCGCCGCCTGAGCGCGGAGTATCGCAGCGGACTGCTTCCCAACCATCTCGCGTTCTACGCGCGGCTGTCCGCGTTGCACACCGACGGCTATCGGTATCATTCGGGTGTCGAGGGACGGTCGGCGTTCGTGAGTGGTGGTTACTTCGGCGACCGCGACATCCTCAAGTTCACCGTGACCACGGGATCGATGCGGGACACGCTGGCGTATCTCGGTGTACCGGCGGCCGAGCTGGCCACCGACCGCCGCATCAATCCACTCACGACCAGGGAGCGCGATGGTTTCGGCGAGCGGCTGGCCGCGTTGGCCTACACCAGGCTGATCAGCGCCAATTCGTCGCTCTCAACGACGCTGTACCGCATCTCGGCGACGGGCGACTATGATGTTCTGGTGGACTCGCTGCAGAACTTCCATCTCGACTTCGCATGGTACGGCGTGACCAGCGCCTGGAGTTATCACCGCGACCATTTGAAGCTCGACCTGGGTGTGAACGCGAATACGTACGCGCGCGATCACTACGCGTTTACGCACCCCGATCTCACCGATCCGCTGTACTTCAACACCGGGCACAAGCAGGACGAGAGCGGATTCACCAAGGTCTCATACACGGTGGGCCGAGCGACGCTGTTCGGTGATGTGCAGGGCCGCCACGCCCAGTTTCGATATACGCCGGACGCACAGTCGGGAGTTACCGGCAGCTCGATATCGTGGTCGTTCCTCAATCCCAAGGGCGGCGTCACGTACCAGCTCACGAGTCCGCTTGCGATCTACGCGTCGTACGGTAAGACCAGCCGCGAGCCAGCGCGGAGCGACATGTTCGCCGGCTTCGACAATCTGGACACGTCCAACGTCGCCTTTGTGGGCAGCTTCAATCGTGTGAAGCCGGAGACGGTTCACGACGTGGAACTGGGGACGACGTACCGGAGCGCAGGGCTGGACGTTCAGGCCAATCTGTACTCGATGGATTTCCGCAACGAGATCGCACCGATCGGAGCGCTCAGTTATCTGGGCAATCCGCTGCGTAAGAACGTGGGGGCGAGCTACCGGCGCGGCATCGAGGCCGACGCGACTTATCGTGGGATACCGCGCTGGCTGCTGAGCGCGAATGCCGCGGCGAGCATGAACCGGATTCGCGAGTACACGGACTCCACGGGCGATGTGCCGATCACATATCACAACGTGGAGCCGCTACTCACGCCGCGCTTCCTGAGCTTTGGTCGGGCGCAATTCGCCGCCACGCGTTCGATCGATCTGTCGCTGGAGGGGCGGTACCAGAGCGTGTCATTTCTTCAGAACACCAGCGATCGGCGCTTTGTGCTGCCAGCGGCGTTCAACGCCGACGCATCGGTCGCGTGGCGCATCGGCCGAAACGAGTTGCTGGTTCGGGGGAACAATCTCACGAACAGCAAGAAGTACGGGAGCGGCTACGCCAGCGACGGCGTGTCCTACTACTTCGTGCTACCGCCGCGCAGCTTGTTCGTCACCGTCAAGCTCGGGATCTGAGCAGCTCGTCGATTGCATCAACGGCCAGCTTGTACCGCTGGTCCCACGAGCCGCGGATCACCACGTACGGCGACCCGGACTCTGCGACGGCGGTCCGGAAGAGCTGCTGCATCTCTTCACGCCTGTCCTCCCGGTCGCGCACGTCGTCTCGGACCCACGGCACGTCGATCTCCAGCAACAGATAGAGATCCGGCCGTCGGTCCCGCGCGACGCGCTCGATCCATTCTGGGCACTTCCCGAAGTAGTGGTGGGCGTAGACAGCGGTGCTGAGCAGATCGACATCCTGCACGAGCAGCTTCATTGCGTGCGCTGCGCGCGTCGCGTGCTCGTCCTCGAGCGCGATCTGGCCGCGCGCGGTGGGCTCCGTATCGGAGAAATCGAGCTCACTCCCTTTTCTGACAGCGTAGTCGCGCAGGAACTCAGGAGCGAGCTCCGCTCCGTAGTGCTCCGCCAACTGGCGCGCCAGTACGGTCTTGCCGGTCGATTCGGAGCCGGTGAGGACGACCCGAATAACGCTGCTCGGGTTACTCAGACCGCTACGGCGAGGGAGCGTTTCCATGTGATGTAGCCGAGCACCGCGAGAGCGAGATAGATCCCGTAGTTGAACGCGGTGAGATACAGTCCCTTGAATATAAACATTGCAATGTAGACAACATCCACGGCGATCCATACTGCCCAGTTCTCGAGCAGCTTGCGCGTCATCATCCACTGCGCGAGCAAGCTTACCGTAGTGGTCGCCGCATCCACATACGGCAGCGCGGTACCGGGGAGTCGCGACGTGATGCTGCCGAGCACGGCCCACGTCACGATACCGATTCCGCCGAGCACGATCCACGCCTTGCGCGTGGTGCGCGAGACGCTGATCGCCGTGCGGTTTGCACCGCCATACAGCCACTCGTACCAACCGTAGATCGACAGAACAAAGTACACGACCTGCAGGCCGGTGTCGGAGTACAGGCCGGACCGATAGAAGAGCGCGGAGAAGAGCGCAACGTTGACCAGCGCTATCGGCCAGCTCCAGATGTTCTCTCGCGTGCTCAGGTACACGCTGATGATGCCGGACACCACTGCTACTAGCTCGAGGCAGCTGGAGCCATGTGCTTCGAGCCAGACGCAGGGCAGGATCACGGACGCCACCCTGCTCCATGCAGCGCGCGTCCAGGCTTCGCGCCTGTCACCGCGCCATTCTGCACCACAGGCACGCCGTTCACAAGCACGTGGCTGATGCCCACCGACAGCTGGTGCGGCCTGTCGTACGTCGCACGGTCGATAACCGTAGCCGGATCGAGTACCACAACGTCGGCGAAGAAACCAGTGCGTATCTGCCCACGCTCGCGCAGCCCGAGCCGGTCGGCTGGGAGCGATGTCATCTTCCGCACTGCATCTTCCAGCGTGAGCACTTTCTGTTCGCGCACGTAGCGGCCGAGAATGCGCGGGTAGCTGCCGTATGCGCGCGGATGCGTGAGGCCCTGTAGCGAGTCGGCCGGGTTCCACGACTCGGCGTCGGTGCCGATCATCACCCACGGCTGCCTGAGCTGCAGGGTCACATTCTCGTCCGACATTGAGAATGTGACCCTGCCGAGCGCAGGGTCGGCCAGTAGTAGATCGATCGTCGCCTCGGCCCACGGCTTTCCCATCGTCTTGGCAATCTCCGACAGCCGCTTTCCCTCGTAGCGTTTCATCTCCGGAGCGTGCACGCCAACCACCATGATCCGATCAGGCGTGATCTCCTGGCAGTCAGCACTGACGCCGAGCGATTTATCACTCATTTCGCGCGCAATGCGTGGGCGCTTTGCGGGGTCGCGCAGATTCGCGAGCAGCTTGCCGTTCTCCGCGACGTACGGCGGAACGCACGACTCCAGTCCGTTGGATGATGCTGGGTACGGGTACATCGTTGCGGTGACGTCCTGTCCCGCATGTCGCGCAGAGTCGATCTTGGCGACGAGCAGCGGCGCCTTGTTCCAGTTGGCCGGCCCAGACGCCTTGAGATGATAGATGATGATCGGTACGCCGCCCTCTCGCCCGATGCGCAGAGCTTCATCCGTGGCCGGAAGTAGCGAGTCACCCTCCGAGCGCATGTGGGTGATGTAAGTGCCGTGAAACGGCGACATCGCGCGTGCGATCTCGACGAGCTCGGGCGTGCCAGCATACGATCCCGGCGGGTAAATGAGCGCGCTCGCCACACCGAACGCTCCATCGCGCATGGCGTCCCGTACCACGCGCTTCATCGTATCGAGCTGCGCCGGCGCGGGAGTCCCAGCTGCGGCACCCATCGCATACGTGCGCACGGTCTCCGCACCCAGGAACGAGCCGACGTTCACGGCGACTCCATGGCGTGCCATCATGTTCAGCCACGCGCCGAATCCGCGCGCACCCTCAAAGCCGCGCATGGACCGCGCCATCTGGCTGTCACTTGGCGTCTGCAGCGCAAGGATGGCAGCATTGGCGGGTGCCGGCGTGCTCCCTTCACCCAGGATCTCGGAGGTCACACCCTGGGTGATCTTACTGATCGCGCGCCCATCGCCATATACAAATGCTCCCGCGGACTGCCCCTGCATGTCGATGAAGCCCGGTGTCACGACGAGCCCACTTGCGTCGATGCGCCGCGCGGTAGTCGCGCCATCCAGCGAATGCGGTGGAGCGACGGCGACGATCCTGTCGCCCCGGATCGCAACGTCGGCGTAGTACCACGGATTTCCGGTCCCGTCCACCACGCGCCCATTCACGATCAACACGTCAAACGGGCCGGGGGCGGTCGTCGGAGTCGCGACAGGTGATCCTCCAATGGGTGTCGATGCGGAGTTCGACGGCGACCTGGCGACCGTTGAGGCGCATGCACCGAGAGACAGCCCGAGCAGCGATAGCGCGAAAGCGTGCCGCGCGCCAGCCCGTACTTGCGCTGTCGAACGGGGATGCCGGAAGAATGGAAGCGACATGGGAATTGGGCGAATAGGGGATGCAAACTTAACACTCACCGCCGCTAGCGGTACATTGAGTCACATGACCGGATTCTCCCATCTCCGCCGGCGCGCAGCCGCGCTGACAGTCGTGTCGCTCGCCTGCACGCCTCTCCATACCCGCACTTTGCCGGCGCCGCTCGCACCGTCCGCCGCACCCCCCCACAGCATCTCTCTATCCACGCCACTCACGCGCGATCAGCAACGCTGGGTGGACAGCACGCTGGCATCGCTGTCGCTGCACGATCGTGTTGGGCAGATGGTGAACGTCTGGGTGATGGGCGACTACACCAGCGTTGGGGATTCCAGCTTCGCCGAGGTACTGCGCTGGATCGAGCATGATCATGTTGGCGGCGTGAGCATGTCACTCGGCACACCGGTCGAGGTGGCGGCCAAGGTGAACTTCATGCAGCGCCGTGCGGCGATCCCGCTGCTCGTGGCGTCCGACCTGGAGCCGGGACTGGGCCGGCTCGAGGGTGGGGTGTTCGCGCACTATCTCAGCGACGCCGGCAGCGCTACCGTCTTCCCGAGCAGCATGGCGATCGCGGCGACCGGGCGCGACCAGGACGCGTACGACGCTGCTCGCATCATCGGCAAGGAAGCACGCGCCGTCGGCATCCAGATCGACTTCGCGCCGGTGGTGGACGTGAATAACAATCCCGCCAACCCTGTCCTCAACACTCGCTCATTCGGCGAGAATCCGACGCAGGTCGCGCGACTCTCGTCACTGTTCGTTCGTGGGCTGTCCGCGGGCGGCGCTATCGCGACGGCCAAACACTTTCCTGGCCACGGTGATACCGACGTCGATTCACATGTCGGGCTCCCGATTGTCACCGCAACCATGCAGCGGCTCGACACGCTCGAACTGGTACCGTTCAGGGCAGCGATCGCGGCTGGTGTCGGGCTGGTGATGACCGCACACGTCGCCCTCCCCGCCATCAACGGCGACAGCACGACGCCGGCCACGCTCGAGCCGCGCATCATCACCGGGCTGCTGCGCGATAGCCTTCACTTTCACGGCGTCGCGATCACCGATGCGCTCAGCATGGAAGGGGTGGGCAAGGGATACACGGTGGAGCAGAGCGCCGTGGACGCGGTACTGGCCGGTGCCGATATCCTGCTCAAACCAACCGATCCCACGCGCGCGATCAATGCGGTGGTGGCCGCCGTGGAACGAGGTCAGATCCCGCGTGAAAAGATCGACGCCGCGGTTCGGCACATTCTGGAGCTAAAGGTGCGCGCGGGCATCGTGGGCAACCGCCTGGTCGACCTCGACACGCTTCGCACTATTGTCGGCGCACCGGAACATCGCGCGGTCGCGGCTGACATCTCCCAGCGTGCCATCACCCTGCTGCGGGATCGTGACCACATTGTTCCGCTCGCCCTACCAGCGGACACACTGATGCACATGCTGATAGTGCAGTACGCTCCAGCGAGCGAGCTGAAGGCGGGAAGGGTCTTCGCGCCGACATTGCGGAGCGTCATCAAGGGCGCCCGCGTGGTAAAGATCTCGCCCGCGAGTGGTGCGCCCGAGCTCAGGTCGCTGACCGCAACGGCAGACAGCGCGGACCAGGTTGTGGTGGCGCTGTACGTGCGGCGTGTGGAAGGGCAGGGACGGTTTGCGTTGCCGCAGCAGATTGCGACATGGATAGACAGCCTGGCACAACGCAGGCACGTGATCGTCGTCTCGTACGGCAATCCGTATCTGATCCAGCAATTCCCCCACGTCGGAACGTATCTCGTCGCCTACGGCGTGAGCGATGACCTGGAGCGCTCCGCCGCACGCGCGCTACTCGGCCGCGCCAACATCACGGGCCGCGCGCCGATCTCACTCCCCGGGTTCTTCCACGCCGGTGATGGACTCCAGGTGAAGGCGCGGGCGGATGCTTCCCGATAAGTACATTGCGTTTGTAGGCTGAGTTTGTAGGCTGAGTTTGTAGAAGGCGCACTACGCGAAACTGAACAGCAATCCCTCGGAATCAACTGACATGGCGGCCATTTCCTACTTCGAGTGTACCAAGTGCGGCGAGCACTACAGTCCGGACAAACTGTGGACCTTGTGTCCCATCGACGGCGGCTCGCTGTACGTGCGGTACGATCTGGAGCCGTACCGCGGGCTCGCCACGCGCGACGCACTCAAGGGGCGTATCGCCAGCATGTGGCGGTACGCCGACGTTCTGCCGGATGTCGAACCGGTATCGCTGGGCGAAGGCTTCACGCCAATGATCCAGAGCCGGCACAACGACAATCTCTACATCAAGGATGAAGGACTAAATCCGACCGGCTCATTCAAGGCCCGTGGTCTGTGCGCCGCGGTCACGATGTGCAAGGCGTACGGCATCGACAAGATCGCCATCCCGTCGGCCGGCAATGCGGCCAGCGCGCTCGCCGCGTACTGCGCAGCGGCAGACATCGAGGCGCACATCTTCATGCCTGTTGATGTTCCCATGGCCAATCGCGTCGAGTGCCAGCAGTACGGTGCCAACGTCACCTTCGTAGACGGTCTCATCAGCGATTGCGCCAGGATCGTGAACGAGCGCAAGGAAGCCGAGGGGTGGTTCGACATCTCGACGCTCAAGGAGCCATTCCGCGTCGAAGGCAAGAAGACGATGGGGTATGAGGTAGCCGAGCAGATGGATTGGAAGCTGCCGGACGCGATCTTCTATCCCACCGGTGGCGGTGTCGGTCTCATTGGAATGTGGAAGGCGTTCGAGGAGATGGAATACCTCGGGTGGGTTGGCAAGGACCGGCCGAAGATGATTGCGGTTCAGGCAGCCGGATGCGCGCCAATTCCAAAAGCGTGGGACGAGCACAAGCCCGTGTCGGAGTTCTGGCAGAACGCGCACACCGTCGCGGCCGGGTTGCGAGTGCCGAAGGCATACGCCGATTACATCATCCTCGACATTCTGCGCGAGAGCGGCGGTACCGCCGTTACAGCGACGGATGATGAGATGCTGGACGCAGTTACCGAGATGGCATCGACTGAAGGAATCTTCGCGGCGCCCGAAGGTGCAGCGTCGCTCGTGGGATATCGCAAGCTGATCGACTCCGGGTTCCTTAAGCAGAGCGACCGCGTTGTGCTCTTCAATACAGGATCTGGGTTGAAGTACATCGACGTGATCGCGAACCATCACTGACGTTGCAACTGACTTTCCGCCCAACTCAAATGCAAACGAGAGCCGGACTGACTTCCGCGTTGATCTCGACCGCAGCTTTCGCGGCGTTCACGTCAACCGCGCTGGCACAGCGTCCTGACACGGCCGTTGGAGTGGATACCGCGCAATTCCGCGGGATGCAGTGGCGCACGATCGGCCCCAACCGTGGCGGTCGATCGACCGCGGCTGCGGGGAGCTGCAGCAGGCCGCTGGAGTACTACTTCGGCGCGGTCGGCGGCGGACTGTGGAAGACCACCGACGGCGGGCAGACGTGGAAGCCGGTTACCGATGGGCAGATCCGTTCCAGCTCTGTTGGAGCGGTCGCCGTCGCGGAGTCCAATCCCGACGTTGTCTATATCGGGATGGGTGAGACCGACATTCGCGGCAACATCATGCAGGGCGACGGTGTGTACAAATCCGTCGATGGTGGCAAGAAGTGGACGCACATGGGCCTCGACGCGACCCAGGCGATCGCCAAGATTCGCGTCGATCCGCACAACCCGGACGTTGTTTACGTCGCGGCGCTGGGCCATCCGGCGGGACGCAATCCGGAGCGCGGGATTTTTAAGTCGACCGATGGTGGCAAGAGCTGGCGAAAGGTGCTCTACCGCGATGATAAGACGGGTGCGATCGATCTGTCCATGGATCCGACTCACCCGAACATATTGTACGCTGCGTTGTGGGAGGCATATCGCATCAGCTATCAGATGTCCAGCGGCGGACCCGGGAGCGGCCTGTTCAAGAGCACCGACGCCGGTGAGCACTGGACCGAGATTACGCGCGCAACGGGACTTCCGAGTGGTGTGATTGGACGCATCGGTGTTGCGGTATCGCCGGCCGACGCGAATCGCGTGTACGCGATAGTGGAAGCTGCCGACGGCGGCATATTCCGCTCTGATAACGCGGGTGCAACATGGAAGCGCACCAACGACGAACGCAAGCTGCGCCAGCGCGCATTCTACTACACGCACATCACCGCCGACCCAAAGCTCAAGGATCGTGTGTACGTGCTGAACGTGGGCTTCTTCCGCTCCGACGATGGCGGCGTGCACTTCGACACCGCACTCGCCGTTCCGCACGGCGACAATCACGAGCTCTGGATCGCAGCCAACGACAACCATCGCATGATCGAGGCGAATGACGGAGGTGGTACCGTCTCCGTCAACGCCGGCAGCACGTGGACCGATGAGACGTATCCCACGGCGCAGCTGTACCACATCGCGACCACGATCGATTTTCCCTATCACGTGTGCGGCGCGCAGCAGGACAACAGCACCGCGTGTCTCCCCTCCGACGACTGGGAGAATCTCCGCGGCCCCAACTCGCGCCGCCTCGGCGACTGGATGTACGCGATCGGGGGCGGCGAGTCGGGATACATCGCGCCCGACCCAATCAATCCGAACATCTTCTACGCAGGGAGCCAGGGCGCACTGCTCACTCGCTACGACCGCTCCAACGGCCAGGAGCGCGACGTTCAGGTGTACCCGCGCTTCTTCTCCGGCGAGCCCGCGAGCGCTCTCCCGGAACGTTGGCAGTGGACGTTCCCCATAGTCTTCTCACCCAAGAATCCGCACCTGCTGTACACGTCGTCGCAGCACCTGTGGCAGACTACGGACGAGGGCCAGACGTGGCAGCGCATCTCGCCCGATCTCACTCGCGCGGATCCCACCACTCTCGGCCTCTCCGGTGGCCCGCTTACGCACGACATGAACGGCCCTGAGATATACGGCACGATCTTCACGATCGCGCCATCCACGCTCGATGCACAGGTCATCTGGACCGGCTCCGATGATGGTCTCGCATACCTCACGCGCGACGGCGGCAAGAGTTGGGCGAACGTCACGCCCAAGGGAATCCCGAGACTCGCGCGCATCAGCATTATCGAGGCCTCGCATCACGCGCCAGGTACCGCGTATCTTACCGCCAACAACTACCTGCTGGACGACCGTGCGCCGTACATCTACAGAACCAGCGATTGGGGAAAGACGTGGACCAGGATCATCAATGGAATCCGCGCCGACGATTACGCACACGCGATACGTGAAGACTCTGTCCGCGCCGGCCTGCTCTACGCCGGGACCGAGCACGGCATCTACATATCATGGGACGACGGCACACACTGGAAATCGTTGTCACTCAATCTTCCTGATACGCAGGTCCCCGATATAGCGGTCAAGGGCAACGATCTCGTCATCGCGACTCACGGCCGCTCCATGTACGTGCTCGACGACATTGCGCCAATTCGGGAAATGCAGCAGTCTGTCGCCACAGCTCCGCTGCACGTGTACAAGCCGCGTGTGGCGACGCGTCGCGTGTTCGATGCAACTGTTCAGTACGCGCTTGCGCGACCCGCTGACACAGTGCGCGTCGAGATACTCGATCACACCGGAAAGGTCATACGCACGTATCTGGGCGGTGGACCGGTGCGGAGCGACTCGGCACAGGCGCGCGCGGACTCGGTGCGGGACAGCGCCGGCGTAGCGAGCGCGTCCGCCATGAAACCTGGTGCGCGGCCGGACACGATCATGCAACCCACCGGCTGTGAGAAGCCGTCGGGCCGACGCGCCAATCGCGCGGCACATCCCACCGGGAGCGCGGGGCTCAATCACTTCACGTGGGATCTACGCTACCCCGGCGCGGTGACGTTCCAGTGCAACATCATCTGGAGCGGAAATCCCGAGCTTGGCCCGCTCGCACCGCCGGGCGACTACCAGGTACGTGTCACGGCCAACGGCGTGACGGAGATGCATCCAATCGTTGTGCGTGTTGACCCGCGCGTGAAAGATGTGACCATCGCGGACCTGAACGAACAGTTCGGCCTGGCCATGCGCATCCGCGACAGAGTGTCAGCGGCCGATACCGCGGTGATCAGCATCCGTCACATGCGAAGTGTGATCGCGGATCGGGTAGCGAGCGCCAACGCGCCGGAAGTCACCAGCGCGGCCAACTCCGTCACGGCCAAACTGCTCGCGATCGAGGAGGAGCTATATCAGACGCGCAACCGGAGCGGTCAGGACCCACTCAACTTTCCCATCAAGCTGAACAACCGGCTCGCGGCACTGGAAGAGAACGTCGAGTCAGGCGAGGCACGCCCGACCGCTTCGGCGTATGTGGTGTTCAAAGAACTGTCCGCCAACCTCGATTCGATACTCCATCGGCTCGATCAGGTGATGGCCACCGACGTCTCGGCGTTCAGCCGCGTCGGGGTGCAGCACGGACTTCCAGCGGTGATCAACGCGCACTGATACAAGGATGAAAGGCAGGGTGCTCGCTACACGCGCCTACACGCGCCCGGCGCGAACTACAAAAGGCCAGCGAACCGTTCGTCGCAGCTCGGGCGGTCCCCACTCGGTGCGTAGCTCCGCCTCCAGCGCGCTCGTTGGATCGGTACCATGCTTCTTCACGTATTGCGCGATTGCCGACCAGCTGCGTGCATAGCCCACCACCTCGTTCAGTGTCCACTGCATCTCGAGCACGACCGGTGGCACGGCCAGCTCCTCGAACGGGAACGGTAGATCGCGCAGCGCCTCACCGACAAAACTACGCCGCGCCGGCCAATACGATCCCATCGTTCCCCACTCGAAGTCGCTGAAGATGCGTGCGAGATCCGCAGTGTCGAGCTCCGCGCTTCCGTAGCTCGACACGGCAAGTACGCCACGAGGAACCAGCACTCGACGCACCTCCCCGTAGAATGCGTCCAAATCGAACCAGTGCAGCGCCTGCGCGACCGTTACGATGTCGACCGATGCGGTCTCCAGCCCACTCGCCTCCGCACGTGCGAGCCAGTACTCCACACCCGCGTGCGGAATCGTTCGTGCAAGCTGCTCCTCGCTCACATCTGTCGCGATCACTCGGTCGAAGTGGTGTGCCAGGGGTACCGCGGCCTGGCCGTTGCCGGTCGCGCAATCCCATGCGAGATGACGAGCCGGAGCGAGCACCGCTAGAGATGCGAACAGCTCCGGTGGGTAGTGCGGCCGGTACGTGGCATAGTCCGCGGCCTGCGTCGAGAAATAGTCTGCGATCGGACGCTCCCCGCTGTAACTCATCGTGCCTTCTCCCATTCTGAAAGATCAGAGCGCCGGTGCTTCATGCGCTCCTCGTGCTGTTTCGCTACCTTCTGCGTGCAGTCGCGGTGCCAGCACTCCAACTTCGTGTCGCCGCCGACGGTTCCAATTTCCGCTCCGAGGGCAGCCCCATGGCAAATCGCTCCAGAATCCGCAGAATTGCGATCCCCAACATCGCGATCCTCGCGCTCGCCGCCCTGCTGCCGTCCCAAGCACATGGGCAGTCTGCCGACAGCGTCCGTGCCCCAGGTCTCACCCAACTGGTCGAAGTCGTCCGCGACCGCTGGGGCATCGCCCACATCTCCGCCAGGAACGAACATGATCTGTTCTTCGCGCAAGGCTATATCGCGGCCAAGGATCGGCTCTTCCAGCTGGAAATATGGCGCCGTCAGGCCACCGGGACTGTGGCCGAGCTACTCGGACCACGCGAGCTTCAGCGTGACATTGGGGCTCGCCTGTTCAGATTTCGCGGCAACATGGAGACAGAACTGCGCCACTATCACCCCCATGGGCCTGACATTGTTGGCGCCTTCGTCGATGGCGTGAATGCGTACGTCGCTGAGACTGAACGGAATCCAGCGCTGCTCCCCATCGAGTTCCGTCTGCTCGGTACCAAGCCTGGACGTTGGACTCCGGAGGTCGTGATCTCCCGTCACCAGGGGCTGCTCGGCAACATCGACGAGGAGCTGCAGTACGGGCGTGCCGTCGCCACGCTCGGGCCGGCCAAGGTCAAGGACATCGTGTCGTTCCATCCCGGTGATCCCGATATCCGCCTCGATCCAGCTATCAACGGTAAGCTGCTGTCCGCGCCAATCCTCGCTCTGTACGAGGCGTTCCGCACACCGGTCCACTTTCAGCCAGCAGATCTGGCCGTCGCTTATCGCAACGATCCGAACAGCTACCGCCGCCTCGCGGCGACCGCCGATTCACTCGCCGCGGAGGTCAAGTCCCACGAGCGGCGCGACATCGGGAGCAACAACTGGGTAGTGAGCGGCCGATTGACCCAGAGCGGTCACCCGATCATGGCCAACGATCCGCACCGCGCACAATCGGCGCCGTCGCTACGCTACTGGGTACACCTCAAGGCGCCTGGATGGGACGTCATCGGCGGCGGCGAGCCCGAGATCCCCGGCGTGTCCATCGGCCACAACCAGTACGGCGCGTGGGGGCTCACCATCTTCGGCACCGACGGGGAGGATCTATACGTCTATCAGACCAATCCCGCCAACCCGCTGCAGTATCGCTACCGCGGTGCGTGGGAAACGATGCGCAGCATTCAGGAGACCGTTCCCGTCCGGGGTCAACCACCAGCCGCGGCGACGCTGAGATACACCCGCCACGGTCCCGTAGTTTACGAGGACACAGCGCACCACGTTGCTTATGCCGTACGCGCAGCGTGGCTGGAGCCGGGCTCGTCGCCGTACGCCGCGAGCCTGCGCATCGACCAGGCACGCACGTGGGCTGAGTTCCGCGACGCGTGCAGCTACGCATATATCCCCGGCGAGAACATGGTGTGGGCCGACCGCGCCGGCAACATCGGTTGGCAGGCCATCGGCATCGCACCCATCCGGAAGAACTGGAGCGGTCTCGTTCCCGTGCCTGGCGATGGCCGGTACGAGTGGGACGGTTATCTCCCGATCAAGGAGAAGCCGCACTCCTTCAATCCGGTTTCGGGCTTCATTGCCACGGCGAACAATGACCTGATTCCGTCCGGCTATCAGCACATGGACGCGATCGGCTTCTCGTGGGCCGATCCGTTCCGATGGACACGCATATCCGAAGTGTTGAGCGCGGGTCGCAAGCTCACCATAGCGGACATGATGCACCTGCAGACCGACTATCTGTCGATCCCAGCGCGTCAACTTGTCCCGCTGCTCGCCCGTGTGTCATCCACCAACGCGGCGGTCGACAGCGCGCGTCGTATGCTGCTTGCGTGGAACTTCGTGCTGGATAAGAACTCCGTTCCAGCGGGGATATACGAAGCGTGGTATCATCGGCTGGAGCAGAATGTCACACCGCTGATGGTGCCGGAGAGTGCGCGAACGATGTTCCGTTCAGTCTCTGCCGGCAGACTCGTGGAGAGACTTACCGCGCCCACGGCGGTATTTGGCGCGAACCCCACAGCGGCGCGCGATTCTCTGTTGCTGCACAGTCTGGAGCAGGCCGTTGCTGATCTCACTCAGCGATTCGGGACGGTACCGGGTGCGTGGGTGTATGGCCAGCCGAAATATCATCACGCGCTGATCATCCATCCACTCGCATCCGCAGTGAGCGACTCGATGCGAGCCCGGCTCGACGTCGGCCCCGCTCCACGTGGCGGCGACGGCAACACCGTCGGCGCGACTGGCGGATCGGACAACCAGCAGTCCGGTGCATCATTCCGCATCGTCAGCGATGTGGGCAATTGGGAGACGACGATGGGTATCAACAATCCGGGCCAGGCGGGCAACCCGGATGACCCGCACTATCGCGATCTGTTTCCGCTCTGGGCCGCTGATCGTTACTTCCCGGTCGCGTACGCGTGGCTGCACGTCGCTGAGGTCGCGGAGCAGACGACGGTACTGCTTCCGCGACGTGCACCTTCGGGTCAGTAGTGATACCGTGCCTTAAGAAACTTCACGCGGTCGTCGATCACGTGTGGTTACAATCTGCGCTCTTGTTCGAACGACGGCTGTCGGCCAGATTGCAATATGGCCACGCCGATTCTCGATTTCAATCATCTGACGCCCGAGGAGCGGATCGAACTCGCCGAGCAGCTGTGGGATAGCATCGACCCGGAGGCCGTCGGACCTGCGGACGAGCAAATCGCGGAGCTACGGCGTCGCCGGGCTGAGCTCGCTGCGGATGGGGATCCAGGCGAACCCGGGGATCAGGTTCTGGATGAGATTGCAGAGCGCGGCGGATGACGCCGCGCTTGTTCGTTCGGCGTGCTGCGCGTGCCGATATAGCCGATGCGTACGGCTGATATGAAGCGTGCCGGACCGGTCTCGGGCGTGAGTTCCTACGAGCCGTGCGGGTCGCGTTCGCTGAGATCGCGCGAGTGCCGGAGCAGTATCCGATCACAGTGGACGATATTCGCAAGCTGGTGCTCCGACATTTCCCTTACGTGATCTACTTCGTTGTGACCACACGTGGGATGTCGGTTATCGCATTCATGCATAGCCGTCGGGATCCGCGCCGATGGCTTGCACGGCGCTGATCGTTACGCGCGGATCTGCGATCTACCGCTTCACCCACACCCCGTTCGCGCGGTTTATGTCTGGGAACAACGCATCCGGATCGATCTCCACGCGCACGATCTCCGGTGTCGCCGGCACACGCACCACATGCGTTCGCGTACCAGTGAGCCACACGTCCACTGGCACATTGACGCGCTCCACCTTCCCGTTCGCCCGCGTCACGGCCAGCGTGACGGGCATTGGCGCGAGACCACGGTCCTCAACGGTGATGTTTGCCGTGTTGCCGTCCGGCTTGACGCTCGCTATCGCCTGATCCAGCGGCCACGCCTGGAAGAACCACGTTTCCCAGAACCAGCCCAGATCCTGCTTCGCCACGTCGTCAACGGTGTTGAAGAAGTCAGCGGGGTACGGGTGCTTCCCGGTCCAGCGGCGTCCGTACTCGCGCAGCGCGCGATGGAACGTCTCCTCGCCCACGATGCCGCGTAGCGCAGAGAGCACCTGTGCGGTCTTGTCGTAGTAGATGAGACTGTAGACGTCCGATGGAAACAGATCGCCGGGCGTCATCAGCGACTGGTCTCGTCCAGCCGCGGCGAGCCGGGTGTAGATCATGCGCTGGCCAGGCTCAGAGTCGCCAGGCCGTCCGCCCGTGCGCGGCTCGCCGTACAACATTCGCATCCCCTGCGCGTCGTCGAACTGCGTGAGCCCTTCGTCCATCCACGGATAGCGAGTTTCGCTGGACCCCACCTGCATCGGAAACCACATGTGACCCGTCTCGTGCATCAGGTCGCCGGCTAGTGAGAGTGTATCCGCCCACGGCTGCATGAGCGACATGCGCGGGTATTCCATGCCGCCGCTCGTGAGAACGCCTTCCATGGACGTCATCGTGGGCCACGGATACTCCCACAGGTACGTTGACAGTTGCTCTATCGCGTCACGTGTGAATCGCGCGCCACCAACGGCCCATGCCGCGGCAGGTGGATGGATGCGGTAGAAGCTGTAGATGTCGACAGTGTCCGATGCTCCGCGTGCGTCCTTCACAATGGCATTGGTTGCGTCCCAGACGTAACGGTCGCTTGTTCCCCATGCGAAGTCACGCACGTTGGGTGCGGTGAAGTGCCACGTTGTAGCGGATACTGTGGATGTGGATGATGTTGTCGCGAATGCCGCGTTCCCGTCACCGGGCTTGCTGATGGTGACAACGGAACGGCCACGTCGTGCTTGCGCCAGCTTCGCGCGCGTGGACGCACTCAAGACCGAGTTCGCGTTCTGCAGAGTGCCGGTTGCACCGACCACCCATCCACGCGGAACTGTGACGCGCACGTCGTAGTCGGCGGGATCCATGTAGAACTCAGCTTCGAGCAGGTACGGGTCCGCGACCCAGCCATTGACGTCGTCGTACACCGCGACCTGCGGATACCAGTAGCCCATGAAGTACAGGTGATCTTCGCGCCCTTCTCGTCCATCCGATGGCGTGAGCGGCGGAACGTACGACCACGCGAAGTCGAGCGACACGCTGTCGTGCGGCAGGAGTGTCGTCGCGAGTGTGAGTCGCATGACGGTCGCGTTCACGATGTACCCGGCCTGGATCGCCGTCCCGCGCGGGAGACGCCCTCGTCGTTCCTGCACGTGCTGTTCGGCCATTGCTGTCCCGTTTGCGGCGACACGCGTCAACTTCATCCCGTCGCCGGGGAGCACTTCGTCTCGTCGCGGGCTACCGGGGCGGAAGACGTTCTGGTATAGATGGATCATGATCTCGCCGAGCGAATCGGGCGAGTTGTTGATGTAGATGACGTGCTCCGATCCAGTTACCGTATTCGTCGCCGGATCGAGCTTCGCGTCAATCGCGTACCGCGCGTGCTGCACCCAGTTTCGCGGTCCAGGTTGGCCGGTGCGCGTACGTGTGCCGTTCGCGACGGCGCGGGTGAAGCCCGGGATCTCGTACACCGCGCCCGGAATGGGGCGCCGGCTTGCGGTGATCCCTTCGGCGGTAACCGTGGGAGCGGGACGGGTCTGCGCGCCAAGGGTAGCGCCGCTGGTTACGCCAGCGGCGACGAGCAGAAGCAACACTTGCGGGCAGAATCGCTCGCGAAACATGTGAGGCACGATTACTCCGGGAGTGAGCGGTCTCGAAATGTTGTTGAAGATAGGGAGCGGGGCAACGGCTGGCCTCGTCAGCACTGTGGCGCTCAACGTCACCGACTACAGTGGCATCGCCAGACAGACGGGCACATGCGTTGCCCATCAGTGAGTACTACCTGTTCCGCCGTGAGCTCGCGGCGCTTGTTCTCCGGATCATATATGCTTCTTCTCGACTCTTACCGACTTGGCCCGATCACTCTTCCCAACCGGATGGTGATGGCACCGCTTACCCGCAATCGTGCGCCTGGTGGCACTCCGAACGCGTTGATGGCGGAGTACTACGCGCAGCGCGCAACTGCCGGTCTCATCATCACTGAAGGAACCCAGGTCGGACCGCTTGGGCAGGGCTATCAGGACACGCCCGGCATCTATACTGACGCTCAGCGCAACGGGTGGCGCGTCGTGACCGATGCCGTGCACCGCGCCGGTGGACGCATCTTTGCGCAGCTGTGGCACGTTGGGCGCGTGTCGCACTCGTACTATCACGGCCAGCAGCCAGTGGCACCATCGGCCATACCACCGAGCGGCAAGGCGTATACACCCGAAGGAATGAAGGAGTACGAGACACCGCACGCGTTGGGCACGGAGGAGATCCGACGCGTCGTCGCCGAGTTTCGCCGCGGCGCCCAGGTGGCGCACGAGGCTGGCTTTGACGGCGTGGAGATCCACGGCGCGAACGGCTATCTCATCGACCAGTTCTTCCAGACAGGGAGCAACCAGCGCACTGACGATTATGGCGGCACGCCTGAACAGCGCACGCGCTTTCTAATCGAGGTGGTGGACGCGGTGACGTCCGTGTGGCCGAGTGAGCGTGTGGGTGTGCGCGTCTCACCAGCCGGCGGGATGAACGGTATCCACGACGCAGACCCCGTCGAGACGTTCACGTACGTCGCGCAGCGGTTGGATGGTCTCGGGCTCGCGTACATGCACGTGGTGGAGGCCCCGGTCGGGACGAACGGCCCGGACGAGCGGCAGGTCTGCTCCACGGCGCTGGTGCGTGAAACGTATCGCGGGACCGTCTTCACTGCTGGCGGCTACACGCCAGACACCGCCGAGCGTGGACTCGAAAACAAGACCGCGAATCTCGTTGCGTTCGGGCGGCTCTTCATCGCCAACCCCGATCTGGTCGAGCGTGTTCGGCAGGGCGCACCGCTCAACGAACCGGACGGCACAACGTTCTACTCGGGCGGACCACACGGCTACGTGGACTACGCGACCATGAAGCGCGCAGCAGCGTAGTGCCGGAGTAGCTCGGCCGCTGTGAGCCGCGTGTGACGAGCACTCTTCGCATGGGCGGCCCCGCAGGCAGTGCGGCTTGACAGCGCGTCCAGTGAGCGGGACATTGGCGAAAGCACCGGTAGGCCAACGACGTTTCGGTCGCGGTCGGTGCGGGTTCGATGTCCTCTCACCGGAGCACCCCAGCCCATGCGACATCTCCTCTCCCGTGCCCTGCTGACGCTCGCCTTCGGCGCACTCATCTTTGGTAGTGGCGGCCGACTATCAGCGCAGACTACCATCTCCCTCGAAGGGACTGTCCGCGGTGACGAAGGTCAGCCGGTGGACAACGCACAGGTTCGCGTCTCCGACCCCTCCACTGGGACAGTGCGCGGCGCACGCACCAACGAGACCGGGCTGTTCCGCGTGCTCGGCCTCGCGCCGGGCCGCTACCGCGTGACGGTGCAGCGCATCGGGTACAGGCCAGCCGAGCAGCTGGTGGATCTGCTCATCGGACAACGCGCCCATCTGGCGTTCACCCTGGAGCACGGCACGACATCGCTCTCGAGCGTCTCCGTATCAGCGACCGTTGCGCGCTCGGTCGAGGTCCAGCGCACCTCCGTGTCAGCGCCAGTCACGCACGAACAGATCGTGCATCTCCCAACGGTGGACCGCAACATCATGACGCTCGCGGCGACGGCGCCGGGGATCAAGTCGTTCTCACCGCAGGCAGGGCGCTCGCTCCCTTCGGCGGGCGCGGTGCCGGACCTGCGTTTCATCAACTTCTATGTCGACGGGATCGAGCTGAAGAGCCTTTTCAATGGCAATCTGGTCGGGATTCCGCAGACCGGCGCGCCGATCCCGCAGGAATCGGTGCAGGAGTTCCGCGTCTTCCTTAACCCGTACGACGCCGAGTACTCGCACGCTGCCGCGTACGTGCTGAGCGCCGTTACCAATCGCGGAACGAACGAGACGCACGGTGCGGTGTTCGGATTCTATCAGGGCAAGGACATGACCGCTCGCACCGCGTTCCAGAGCACACTCCCCAACTACAACCGTGAGCAGGTCGGCTTCAATCTCAATGGCCCGCTGAAGAAAGACAAGCTGTTCTTCGCGGCCAACTACGAGCTCACGAACACCAACAACTACATCGACGTCGTACCCGGCCGGCCGGCCGCGAACCCCACGCTGTGGGATGCGTATCGCGGTTCATTCGCTGCGCCCACCCGCAACCACACGGGCTTCCTGCGCCTGACGTACACGCCAAGCCAGCGACAGACGATCGATGCGGAGTTGGCGACCCGCTACCTCACCGGCCAGGGGAATTTCGGCGGGACGGTGTCACAGCTGGGCGGCATCACGCAGAAGTATTTCATCAACGTCGCGCAGGTGCGTCACCGTTACCTGCCGACGCAGAATACAGTGAACGAGCTGAGCCTGCAGGTGGTGCAGTGGCACCACAACGAGGACCAGCTGTACCCCGGCCCGACACGCGCATATCCCAGCATCATCTTTGGCACGCCGTCCTTTCCGCTGGTGCTGAACGAGCTACACCTGCGTGCGATCGACCGTGCGACGTGGACCAAGGACAATTTCTTTGGCACGCACGTGTTCAAGGGAGGCGTGGAACTGAGCCACGTGTCGGCCGATCAGTTCTCACCCAACTTTCAGCAGGGATCGTTCAGCTACAGGACCGACACGAGCTCCGTTCCATACCAGGCGACCATCGGTGTCGGCTTCCCGGACGCAACCAGCACGGCCGACGCCAAAGCCTCGTTGAGCGGGTGGATTACCGGGCTGTACGCGAACGACGAGTGGCATCCAGTGCGGCCACTGACACTCAACCTCGGGCTCCGCTACGATGCCGAGCTGAACACGCTCAACAACAACTATACGGTGCCGTGGGCCAACGATCCCGCGTTCGCAGCGCTGCCGCAGGTGCAGCCCTACCTCAATCGCGGGGATCGCAAGAACGACCTGAACAACATCTCTCCGCGGCTATCGTTCTCGTGGGATGTGTTGAACAACAACCGCACGTTCCTGCGCGGCGGCTTTGGCGTGATCTTCGACCGGGTCCCCAGCTTCATCGGGTTTCAGGAACGGCTGGCTGCTGGGCAGCGCACGTACACCTTTCAGACGTCTAGCATGAACGTTGATTCGCTCCGGCAGGTAGTCGCCGGCGGCGGTGTCAAATCGACGCCCAACCTGGTGCTCGTGAAGAACAGGATGAACACGCCCGAGAACCACCAGTACTCACTCGGCGTGGGCGAGCAGCTCAGCGACGCGCTCGCGCTCAACGTGGATTATATCCATCAGGACGTGCGGCACCTGTACGCGCGGCTCAATCTGAATTACCTGGACAAGTCCGTCACGCCGGCCACGCGGCATCTCACATCCCAGTACGGAGACGTGGTTGTATGGGACGACTTTGCGCGCGCCAAGTTCGATGCCGTGGTGACCTCGATTGCGTACCAGCGGCCGAGCGTCACGACGACGCTGTCGTACACACTGGGCTACTACAAGGCGGATTACGACGCCGTGACGGCGCCTGCGTTCCCTTTCCGGTCCTCCTACAATCTGCAGCCCACCGGTGGCGATGAGCGGCATCGGGTCGTGCTGTCTGAGGTAGCCCACGTTCCGTGGGGGATCACGCTATCGAGCATAACCACGGTGGCCAGTCCCCGGCGCATCAACGTGACGCTCGGGCGGGATGCGAACCTGGACAACAGTCTCGAGGATGACTTCCTCCCCGGCGGCGATCCGGCTGGCGAGCGAAGCATTCGGCCGTCCAACTCGTGGAGCCACTGGTACCGCAACATCGACATGCGTCTCGAGAAGAACCTGCTCACGACGGGCAGCATGCACTACAAGCTGTCGGCCGAGGTATTCAATCTCCTGAACACGTACAACGTGGCCGCGTACAACGGGCGCATGCTGGACCAGGCTGGCAATCCGCTCGCGTCCTTCGGCCAGCCCAACTCCGCGTTCGGCGCGCGCCGCGCCCAGGTGGGCCTGCGCGCGGACTTCTGATGCGGCTACCTGCCTATGGCTACCTACCTATACAGTAAGTAAGGCGTGCGTCGTTGTGCGAACGACGCCGCTTCCGCGTTCCACCGCGTGACGAGCGTGTCCACATTCCCAGCATCGACCGCTGCGCGTAGAGCGTCGCTCCCGGCTAGGCGGTCGATCTGCGGCATGCGCCACTGCCATTCCTTCCGGTGGTGCGTGTGGATCGCATTCAGGAGCCGGGCGCCGACCTCCACCGGGTGAATCAACTCCCGGTCAGTGACCATGACCTCAATCATGGGAATGGTCTGCCCGGCAAACTTGAACCCCGGCTCGATGGTGCGGGACGTTGAATCGAAACGCACTCCCGAGAGCCGGAGCGCGTTGAGTTCGCGCGCAATGGCGCCAGCATCGGTGAGGAACGGCGCCCCGATCACCCGGAACGGGCGGTCGGTACCGCGCCCCTCGCTCACGTTGGTCCCCTCGAAGAACACAGTGCCCGGATACAGGATGATCGCCGTCATGTCGCGTAGGTTGGGTGACGGCGTCACCCACGGAATCCGTGTGTCCTCGAACCACATCGAGCGCCGGTATCCCTGCATGGGAATCACCGTGACGTTGGCGTGCACCAGACCGGTTCCCACGAGATAACGCAACAGCTCACCTGGCGTTAGGCCGTACCGCATGGCGACCGGATACTCGCCCACGAGCGAGTGAAAGGCCGGGTCCAGCACGTTGCCTTCGACACGATCGGCGCGGATCGGATCGGGACGATCAAGTACAATGAACGGCTTACCGGCCTTCCCCGCGGCCTCCGCTGCGAGCACCATGGTCCACTCAAACGTGTAGATGCGTGCACCGACGTCCTGGATGTCGTATACGAGCACGTCCACCTTGTCGAGCATCTCGGGTGTTGGAACGTGTATCGCACCGAACAGCGAATAGATGGGAATGCCGGTTGCGCTGTCCACCGCCGAAGCGACGGCAACACCGGCCTGGGCAACGCCACGCAGCCCATGCTCGGGGCCAAACAGCGCGGTGAGCCGCACACCGGGTGCGTGATACAGCAGGTCTATGGTGCTATGTCCCGCGCGGTCGCGTCCGGATGGGTTGGTGAGCAACCCAACGCGCTTTCCCTGCAACAGGTGCAGGGAATCGCGCAACATGACCTCGACGCCAGGCAGGACCGCATCCGTCACGGTGACTGCATCAACTGTCGGAGCAGTGGATGTCCTTGCCGCAGGAGCGCCGCTGATCGCGCACGCAGAGGCAGCGAACGCCGCCAGGGTGCATGCCACGGCGCGAACTGGGGACATGTGAATGGATCGTCGGGTGCGCATGGTCACTGACCTGGTGAATGGAAGGTGGGTCGTCGCGAAGCCACAATGTCTGCGACCACAAGGTCGCCCGATACTGCCGATTTGCCCAGTCCGCCGATCACGCCGTCAATATCAGCGTCCGAGCGGTTCTGACTCATCTTCCATTTGCCCTCGAGTCGCGTGATCGCGAATTCGAACCCAACAATCGCACGCGCCTGCTGTGCGATGAAGTCCGCTGGTGCGTCACTCACTGCCCACGCAGGGTCCCGTCCGGTTTCCTGCTGTCCCGTCAGTTGCTCCAGATGCCGCAGCAGAAACGCGGCGTCGTCGGTGAATGTCAGCAGGCCGTACGCGTGCACCGCCACGTAGTTCCACGTTGGTACCACCTTGCCGTGCTCCTGCTTGGTTGGATACCACGTCGGCGTGATGTAGGCGTCAGGACCCGAGAAGATTATCAGCGACTCGGGCGCGGTGAGCTGCTCGCTATGCTGCGGGTTGGCCCGTGCTATGTGACCCTCCAGAGCACCGTGCGCGCCACGCGTGCGGTCCAGCACCAGCGGGATATGCGTCGCGAGGAGCCCGTCAGCCGACACGGTGACGAGCGCTCCAAACGGATTCCCCTGGATGAAATCGAAGATGACGTTCTGATCGTGCTCGGCGTTCGATGGCGGGATGTACATGATTAGCCTCCTCCCTCGTCACCTGGATCGGAGCAGCCGCTCGAGCTCATCTGCCCGAGTCGCCGCTAGTTCCTTCATACATGCTGCACGCTTCGGTGCCCAGAGCGTTCCTTCCTTACCCCAGTTGCGCCGCCTGCATTCCTGATCACGATACACGAACCAGGCCCGCTCGGAAATGCGGAGCTTCGCAATGGCGGGTGCGCCGCCCCCCCGTCTTGCCGGCGCAGCGCGTAATCGCGCCAGGTATGCATTGTATACGTGGTTCAGCCTGCCATCGTCCGGCGCAATCTCTGCCCGCAGGCAGCTGTTCTGATCCGCCAACCTTGGCGACTCGCATGCAGCAGTTCCGGTAAGTCCCCCGTGGGACCGCACGGTTTTCGTGCGCGCGACCGGTACCGCGGGCTTCGGAGTACCTGCCGGTCGGGATCCCACAGTTGCTACGAGCGAGCTATCGCTCCGTACGCTCCCCGGTTGCGAGACGGGTGCCGCGGGCATGCCGACGGCCGTGCCCCCCCGGGACGAATCCCTCAGCGACACCAGCGCAAGGTCGCGCGCGAGTGCGGTGTCACCGCCAGCGTCCGGTGAATTCGATCGTGCGCATGCACTGGCGACCGCCGCCCACCCGGCGCCGATACAGATGAGCACCCGTAACCGCGCTGGGAACACACGCTACTCTATGGGAAGGAGCATGCCATTCGGAGTCGGTGCGACCTATCCGCGTCCATTCACAAAATTACACCGTCTCGGTCATCACGCCCGCGACAGGTAAGTATAGCTGCTGCATGAGATGCCGAAGCAGCGCCGCCGCCGTAATTTCCTCGCACTCCAGCTTCCGCGCCCAAACTTTCCAGGCTCGCTCCCCATTTCCATGCGTACATCGACCCGCCGTCGCAGTCTTCTCGCGTTTCCACTCATGAGTGCTCTGTTCACGGCAACCAGTCCTGTGGTCGCTCAGAAACCGAGCTCCGCCCTGACTGCCCCCGAACATGCGCTCGTTCAGGCAGTGGACAAGCACAGCGCGGCGGAGCTCGCGCTGCTTGAATGGCTCGTGAACATCAATAGCGGGACGATGAACTTCAAAGGGGTACGCGCTGTCGGCGATGTACTCCGCGCGCAGTTTGACTCGTTAGGCTTCACCACGCGCTGGGTCGATGGCGCCGCGTTCCAGCGTGCAGGACATCTCGTGGCTGAGCATCCCGGACCAGGACCTAAACTCCTGCTCATCGGCCATCTCGATACCGTGTTCGAGCCAGGCAGCCCGTTCCAGCGCTTCGAGCGAATCAATGATTCCACGGCGACCGGACCAGGCATCATCGACATGAAAGGCGGTGACGTGATCGCGCTGTACGCGCTCCGCTCACTCAAGGATGCAGGGGTGCTTCAACGACTGAACGTGAGCGTGGTGTACGACGGCGACGAGGAAGAGTCCGGCACGCCGCTCAACCTCGCGCGACGCACTCTCATCGATGCGGCCAGAGGTGCGAGTGCCGCGATCGGATTCGAGGATGGCGCCGCCGACCCCCGTACTGCCGTGATCTCGCGCCGCGGTGATGACTCGTGGAACCTCAGCACCACCGGACTTCCAGCGCATTCATCGCAGATCTTCCGTCCCGAAGTTGGTTCCGGCGCCGTCTTCGAAGGAGCGCGCATCCTGCAGCAATTTTACCAGAAACTCTCCGCCGAGCAGTATCTCACCTTCAACCCCGGTCTCGCGCTCGGCGGCACAGCAGTCGGGATCGACACTACTGGCACCGACGGCACCGCTTCCGGAAAGCGTAACGTCGTAGCCGGGCGAATGGAAATTACCGGAGATCTGCGCACAATATCACCCGAGCAGCTGATGCGCTCCAGGCAGACCATGCGCGACATAGTCGCCGCGCACCTGCCGCACACCACCGCTGCGATCACTTTTGAAGACGGCTATCCGCCCATGGCGCCGACCGCGGGCAACAAACGGTTGCTGGCGCTGTATGACAAGGCAAGCCGTGACCTCGGCTTCGGACCCGTAGTGGCTGTCGATCCGTCACGCGCAGGTGCGGCTGACGTGTCATTTACCGCGAGCCTCGTCCCGATGGCGATCGACGGTATCGGGCTATCGGGTCACGACGATCATACGGTGAAAGAGACCGCTGACCTGCGCATGCTGCCAGTGCTGACCAAACGTGCGGCGCTGCTGCTGTACCGGCTCAGCAACCAAAAGTAATGGGGGTGAAAACTACCAGTCCGTCGGTATGTAATCCTTCAGAAACTTCCCCCACACGTGCTCACCAGTGTTGATCCCCGCGATGATGGGATCGACGATCCGCGCCGCGCCGTCCACGATGTCCAGCGGCGGGTGGAAGCGATGCTCGGCCGTCTTACGTGCCGCGATATCCGCCGGGTCCTCGTCCGTCACCCAGCCGGTATCGACACTGTTCATGTGGATGCCGCTGGCGTAGTAATCAGTGGCTGCCGTGCGCGTCATCATGTTGAGAGCGGCTTTCGCCATGTTAGTGTGCGGATGCCGCGACGTCTTGAACGTACGGTAGAACTGCCCTTCCACGGCCGACACGTTGACGATGTGCTTGTCCCGATCCGGCGTGCGCAGCATGAGCGGTTTGAGCCGCGCGTTGATTATGAATGGTGCAATCGCATTCACGAGCTGCACTTCCAGCAGTTCAACCGATGGCACTTCCGCCATCATCAATCGCCACGAGTTACGCTCGCGCAGATCGATCTGCTGCATGTCCTGATCGAGCACGCCGACGGGGAACAGACCGTCCTGCGCGGCCAGCTCTTCCGGCAACAGCTTTACCTGCGACAGCTCTGCCGCGTGCGTCAGTCCCACCACTTCCGAAATACGCGTGTCGAGCGCCACCGGAGTCGCGCCACCTTCGGGCAGCATGTGATAGCCGCGTAGCCCTTCGTACGCGCCGAGCAGCCCGCGAGCGCGCTCCGGCATATCGTTGAGCGACGCCGTTTCGGCCGCCATCATGTGCTGGTAGAACTCTGGCGGACGCCGCACCGTCTGACACGCGTTATTGATGATGAAGTCCAGCCCGTTCTCGGTGTCGAGCAGCTGTCTGCAAAACGCCTCCACACTTGGCGTGTGGCGCATATCCAGCCCATAGATCGTCAGACGATCTCCCCACTCGCCAAAGTCCGGCTCCTGCGCATAACGGGCCGCCGAATCGCGTGGGAAGCGTGTTGTGACAATCAGTCGCGCACCTGCGCGCAACAGCTTGATCCCCGCCTGGTAGCCGATCTTGACGCGCCCGCCCGTCAGCAGCGCAACGCGCCCGCGCAGATCTGCCGACTCCGTGCGCTTGCCGAAATTCAGCTCCGCGCACGGCGGACACAGCTGGTCATAGAAATGGTGAATGGTCGAGAAGTCCTTCTTACAGATGTAGCAGTTCTGCGGCTCGTTAGCCTCGCGCAGTTCCGGCTCATCATCGGTCACACCATCCAGCTGGTCGGGTCCCTGCTTGAACCCCGCGGGCGGAAACACGTTTGGCGTCATGAATACCGATGCGCGGCGCAGCTTCCGGATCCCCGTGCCGGCGAGCACGCTTTCAGCGCGGTTCGCCTTTGCCGCCTTCCGCTGCCGCTTGGTGGCCTTCACCAGCTGCCGCCGATCCACCGCATCCGGCCGGGAGATCTGGCCTGCAGCCTGGAGCAGCCGTGTCCGATCCGCCTCGGGCACGCCCGCGAGTAGCGCCCGGTTGTCCACGATAGACTCGAGTAGTTCGGCAGCGGCCCGCAGACGCTCGGCGAGCGGGGCGTCTTGGATGTCTTTTGAGAGGATGTTTGGAGGGGTCGGCATTGGCAACCTTCGATAAAACTCTGCGGCACTCATCTGCTCGAGACGGCTCCCGCAAGTGAAAAGAATGGTACTCAGAGTACCAGTGACCGGGGGAGGGAACTGAACCCGGCTCGCCCACTCCGACGCTGGCTACGCTTGCGAGGCGAGGAGTATGCCTCCTAAATTCCTCCATATTGGAGGCACTATGGCAATACTCAATGTCAAGAATCTGCCCGACGCGCTGTATCGAAAACTGAAGGCGCGCGCCAAGCGTGAGCGCCGTTCGGTCACGCAGGAGGTGACACACATTCTCGCCGCTGCGCTTGCAGAGCCCGAAGTGCTCTCGATCGCTGAGCTGCGCGGACTCGGCAAGCAGGAGTGGCGTGGCGTTGATGCCGCCGAACACGTGGCGCGTGAGCGCGGTGCGTGGGACTGACTCAGGAGTTGGCCAAAACGGTGGGCCGGGGCCGCGTGGCGGTGGATACCGCGGTCTTCATCTATTTCATCGAGGAGCACGACCCGTACCTCCCGATCATCGAGCCCCTGTTCGCCGAGGTTGCTGGCGGGGAGCGTGAAATCGTGACGTCAGCGCTCACGTTGCTCGAGGTTATGGTGGTGCCGTTCCGGGTTGGCGACTCGGCACTCGCCGCGCGCTACGAGGCGCTCCTGACGCGCAGCCGCGGTCTCCATCTTGTGGACATCGACCGCAACCAGCTCCGCGCTGCCGCGCAACTTCGAGCGCGTTACGGTGTGCGCACTCCAGATGCTTTACAATTGGCTGCGGCGCTCCAGGAACGTTGCTCCG
>JBPCQO010000242.1:0-6706 GCA_050998035.1 Gemmatimonadaceae bacterium
CGCGCGAGCGCGCCTGGGCCAGGCGATGTCGTCCAGAACGGCGGTGCGCTGTGCTGGCGTCGAGTGCAGGAAGTTGACGCCGTGGCGTTTGTTGCACTCGGTGTCGAGCCAGACGAGGCCGCCGTGCATCTCGGTGCGCGTGCGCTCGGACGCTTCGGCCAACATGAAGTCCATGAATTCGGGGACGCGTGCGTCGGTCGCGCCGCCGGAGCGCTCGTCACGTGGTATGATCATGTCCACCAGTACGTGCACGGTCGCGGACTCGTGCGGAGTGAAGAACTTGAGCGCGACGGGTACGGCATCATCTGGTGCGACTCGCTGCAGCTCGCGGTTGGCGCGGTCCACGTCCAGCGGCGTCCAGTGTAGCGCGCCGGTGAGCGGTGCCATCCCAAGAATCTTGAGCGCATCTCTGCGGCTGATCTCGTTGTCGCTCATATGCTCGCCCTCATGCGCTCGCCTTCATACCGCGCCCGCCTTTATCTGCTGGGTTATGTAATCGCTGGTGCGCCACGCGAGCGCCAGAATGGTCCAGGTTGGATTCTTGTCAGCCTGTGAAACGAACGGGCCTCCGTCAGCGACGAACAGGTTCTTCACATCGTGCGCCTGACAGTTGCCGTTGAGGACCGATGTCTTGGGATCACTTCCCATGCGTGTGGAGCCGAGCTCGTGGATGATGCGTCCGCCGGGTGCGATACCGTAGCCCTCTTCCTTGCTCGGCATCGCCGAGAAGACCTCGCCGCCCATCTCGGCGACGAGCGCGCGAAACGTGTCCTGCATGTGCTTCACCTGGTTGTACTCGTGATTGCTCCACTTCCAATGGAAACGGAGTACCGGGATTCCCCATCTGTCCACGACGGTAGGATCGAGTTCGAAGTACGAATCATCATTCGGAATCATCTCGCCGCGACCGGAGAAGGAGACAGTCGCGCCGTAGTAGCGGCGGTAATCGTCCTTGAGCTGTTTGCCGTAGCCCCCGCCAGCGGGATACCGTTGCACGCCGCCCATGAAGCCGTAGGACGGGGGCTCGAGTCCACCGTTCACCTCGATGTGGTAGCCGCGCGGGAAGTCGAGCTTGCTGTTTTCCAGCCACCACGGCATGTAGATGTGGTTGCCGCCGACGCCGTCCTCGTTGTGCGGAACGTGATCCATCATCCTGGGGATGAAGCCGGTCACGTCGGTGCCGGTGGTGTCGGTGATGTACTTGCCCACGGTGCCGCTGGAATTGGCGAGTCCGTGTGGAAAGAGCGACGACCTGGAGTTGAGCAGGATGCGACCGGATTCCAGCGCGCTCGCTGCGAGTACGACGACGCGTGCGCGCACGTGCTGGTCGGTGCCATCGCTCTTCTGGATGTACGACACGCCGTCGGCGAGACCGCGCTTGTCGAGCGTGACATCGCGCGCCATCGCACCGGTGATGATCTGGAGGCGGCCAGTCTGCAGCGCCGGCTTGATGAGCACGCCGGGGCTGGAGAAGTTGGAATTGGTCTGACAGCCGCGGTTGCACTGGCCGCAGTAGTGGCACGCCATCCGCCCATTGTGCGGTCGCGTGATGACGGATAGCCGCGCGGGGATGCAGGTAACGTTGAGTCGATCGGAGGCCTGCTTGATCATCCGCTCGTAGCAGCGTGGCCTGGGCGGCGGCATAACAATTCCGTCCGGTGCGTTGCGCAGCCCCTCGTTGCTCCCGAAGATGCCGATGAGCTCATCGATGCGATCGTAGTACGGCTTCACGTCGTCGTACGAGATGGGCCAGTCGTCGCCGAGTCCGTCCAGGGTCTTGCGGCGGAAGTCGTCCGGACCGAAGCGGAGTGAGATGCGGCCCCAGTGGTTGGTGCGTCCGCCGAGCATGCGGGCGCGCCACCAGTCGAAGCGAGAGCCGGGCGCGGTGGTGTATGGCTCGCCTTCGATGTCCCATCCACCGATGCAGCCGTCGAACTCGCCGAACGGTTTCTCTCTGCTCGCTGCTCCGCGCCGTGGCGATGCGTAGGCAGGCATCAGCATCTTGGAGTCTTTGGCGCTATCCCACATCGGCCCCGCTTCCAGCATCACCACGTTCGCACCGGCCTGGGTCAGTGCGTACGCAGCCATTCCCCCGCCGGCGCCGGATCCCACAATGCAAACGTCGTAAATAGTCGCCATGAGTGCCTGGAGTGACTCGGAGCGCCGGAGCGCCGGTGTCAGTGAGCGGGGGTTACCTGCGGCGCGATCAGAACTCTGATCGCGGGAATGACGGTAAGGTGGAGCAGTCCCTGCGGTTTGTCCAAGGCGTCGAGCGACGTGGTAGCGGCATCCACCCACGTCTGCGGAAGCGGCTTGCCGGTCGCGAGCGCCTTCACTGCGGTTTGACCGATAATTGCAGCAACCTCGAGCCCATCCGCAGCCGGTACTGCGTCCTGGGCCAGCGGAGCGCGACTGGCAGTCACGCGCACTCTGGCCGGTAGCGCACGCCACATGGCGAATATCCGGGAGAGCGAGTCGCGTGTCGCCGCGTTGGCGGGGCCCGTGCCGGCGGCGTGAGCGGCTAGATCGGGTAGCGTGTGTTTGGAGGGCGGGTCGGGGATCGCGGCGTCCACTATAAAGACGAGCGGCAGCATCTGCGTGGTGGGATGCGGACGTAGTCGCTGGCCCAGATTCACGGGCTCGGCGAACGCTAACAGATCGTGCAGCGGCGCGATGTCTGGGCCGTGAACAACGCGGCGCAGGAAACGGTCGGTGTGTGACTCGGAGCCTATTCCGAGTTGCTCAAGTTGCACGTTCTCCACCGCGAGCCTGCGATACATGTCGCTGACGTCGGTGACCTCGTGCGGTGACCAGAAGCGCTCTGCGATCGCGGCCGTACGCGGCCAGATGCGCGAGTCGATGCTCTCGGTGGTGATGAGCTCGGACCACATGGCCGCCTCGCCGCCCAGGACGCGCGCGGCTTGCTCGGGGGTGAGATCGCTGTCCAGCGGGATGGGATCGGCAACGTACATATCCGCGGCGCTCTTCATGGCGTCGAGGTAGTAGGGCGCCGAGAGGATGCCGTTGAAGCCCTGCTTGACGGCCTGGCCCAGATACTTGGTGCCGCGCCACGACTGCACGACTGTGCTTGTTGGGAGGTCGGGGTGCAGGATTTCATCCCAACCAATCATGTGACGGTGGTGCGCGGTGAGGATGCGCGACATGCGCTGGTTGAAGTACGCCTGGAGGGCGGGGCTGTCGGCCAGGTGGTGCGACTTCATGAACGCCTGGATACTCGGATTAGCGTTCCACTGCTTGGGGTTCACCTCGTCACCGCCGATGTGCCAGTACGCGTCGGGAAAGAGCGTGGTCATCTCACCGATGAAGCGATCGATGAAGCGATAGGTGTCTTCACTTGTAGGATCGAACACGGGTACGGTATCGAAACGACTCCATGTACGCGCGAGGTGATACGGTCCCGGCGCACTCGCATACTGAGGGTAGCCGATGAACCACGACGACGCGTGGCCGGGCATGTCGAATTCCGGAATCACACGAATACCGCGATCGCGCGCGTACACGATGATGTCGCGGATCTGCGCTTGCGTGTAGTACAGCCCGTCGGAGCCTAGCTGCTGCAGTTTGGGGTAAGTGTTGCTCTCGACGCGGAAGCCCTGATCGTCGGACAGATGCCAGTGCAGCACGTTGAGCTTGACGGCAGACATCGCGTCGAGCGTGCGCTTCACCGCATCCACCGGTTCGAAGTGGCGCGACACGTCGACGTGCAATCCGCGCCATGGGAAGCGCGGACTGTCCTGAATGCTGACGTTAGGGATGAAGAAGCCGGTGGAATCACCATCGACGAGCTGGAGCACTGTCTCGAGCCCGCGGATCACGCCGACGGTGGTGGGAGCGCTCAGGGCGATGGACTGGCCGCGAACGTCTATTGCGTACGACTCGTTTTCGTTCACAGACTGTACAGCTTCGCCCGGACCAGCGCAGTCGATGATGAGTGTCGCGCCTTCTGGAGAGGGTGAGGAAGAATGCGCAACCTCGTGCGACAGTACCAGTCCGGTGCGGCGCTCCAGACGTGGCAGCATGCGCTGAATGGCGCTCTCCAGACGCGGGTCCGCGTGCTGCACTACAGCGACGTGGAAGGAGGTGTCGATGGCGAGCCGGAGTCCCGGCCGCACGGTCAACATCCGCGGCACGGGCATCAGGTTGAGCGTAGCTCGCGATGACTGTTGCGCGCCGGCCTGTTGCGCACTGGCCTGTTGTGCGCTTGCAGATGCTGGAGCGGTTACGCACGAAGCAAAAGCCGCGGTCAGAATCGCGAGCGTCGTACGGATGATGGTGTAACGCGTGGTATTCTGCGTCAAGGTCTCAATGTCTCCCGAAATCGGCGATGCCCAATCTGACGAGCGTGGTGCGACTTATGGCGTGGCCTGTGCTTGCTGCTGCGTCGGCAAGTTCGGGATCAGATGCCTTCTCGGTCCACACAGCGTATACACGGCCGTTGAGAGCGGCAATGCCAGTGTAATCTCCGATGAATGCACCCTCGGCGTTGGATGGAGTCTGGGTCCACGCGTAATTGCGATAGGTGCGACCGCCGTCGGTGGACCGGGCCAGGAATATGCGCGCGGCGCGATTGGTGGAGTCTGCACGGCGATCGTAAAAGACGACGTTGACGGAGCCGTCTGTGGGATCAATGGCGAGCCACTGAAAATATTGGTCGGAGCCGTTGTGAACCGTGTCGTCGTTGACGCGAACCGCTGGCGACCAGGTGACGCCGGCATCGCTCGACGTGGCTGAGAAGATGTCGACATCCCCGTTGCGGTAATCGCTCCACGTAATGAACACACGGTTGCTGCTTGGGTCGACGCCGATCTGCGGGAAGCCATTGGAGCGATCGACGGCTGGGATGTTGAAGTAAGATGGCGCGGTCTGAACTACGGGGCGTGACGGAGCGAAGCTCTTTCCCCCGTCGCGGGAAGACGTGACCACTATGTGATTGCCATCCGACCACGCGACGTACAGTGTGCCATCCGCGCCAACTGCACCGGTGAATCCTTCGACGTCGCCGTTGTCGTCGCGTGGCAACCCGGCCTCGGTACTGATGCGCGTGGGTGCCGACCATGTGACGCCGTCATCAGTGGATCTGGAGAACAGGATGACGCTCTTATCGAGTGTGAACTCGGTCCAGCCGATGTAAAGGTTGCCGGCGAACTTGCTGCGGCTGTTGTTGTCGGCTACCACGTATGGCTTGTCTTCGAACGAGACTACCGGTGCCGTGGAGATCGCATCTACGGAGACTGCGTTCTGCTCCCAGCTCTTACCGCCGTCCAGCGAACGGCGGACGAAAATGCCGTTGCGCGTTGCGTTGTGCGCCCAGTACTCGGGGGTGCCGAGCTTGTCGAAGGCGATGTAGCAGAGGATTGCGTGGCCGCGGTTGTCGAAGGTGACGGACACGTCGCCGGAGACCTTATAGTTGGACGGAGCTGTCCCCTCGGCGCGCGTCCATGTCGCGCCCCCATCGCGCGAGTAGGTGGCGTGCGCGTTGGTCTGATACACCGCGACCACGTGCGTGGGATTGGACGGATCCACGGCGACGCCTGGCTCGCTGAACGGGCCCGGGCCGGTGAGTGTGACGATGCTCGCGGACGGCGGCGCGCTGATGGAATCCACACCTAGGGGCAACAGCTGTGCAAACTGTGCAGATTGTGCAGCCGGCGGTGGGGCCAACTGAGCGAGCAGCCGTGGTGCAGCCAACAGTGGAACGAGACACGGCAGCGACAGGGCCGCCGGGTACAATCGTAAGTGCCGCCAATTCATCGTATTTCCCTTGAGGTCGGGGAGGGTCTGGGAGCAAGTTAGCGTCAGGAATGGCTGGGTGTTACTGTACGGGCGTGACCACGAAACCGTCCACAAAGCCGACCATGAATTCGCCCATTCATACTCCCGTCGATCTGCGCGCCGAATTTCCGCGATCTGAGCAGGACCAGTCGATCATCTACTGCAACTCTGCTTCGACCGGTCCGCTGCCGGCACGCACAATCACGGTGCTGGACGAATGGAACCGGCTGCGAGCGGAGCCATGGCGGATCACCTTCGAGCAACAATTCGAGGCATCTGCCACGGCGCGTGCACTCTGTGCGCGGCTCATCAGTGCGGATGCGGAAGAGATCGCGCTGGTGCCGAACACGAGCTCGGGGATAAACATCGCCGCGCAGATTCTCCCGATCGCCCGGGGCAAGGTGGTTCTGGGGCACGATGGGGAGTTCCCGGCCAACGTGTATCCGTGGATGGGGCTGGAGCAGTTGGGCGGCGCGCGACTGGAGCAGATCGCGTTGCTGCCGAGCGGGCTGCCGAATTGGGAGGCGCTCACCGATCGGCTGGACCGCGGCGATGTTGGGCTGGTGGCGATCTCATGGGTGTCGTTCGTTTCCGGCGACAGGGCCGACCTCATGCGCATCGGCGCGCTGTGCCGGGAGCGCGGGATCTGGTTCGTGGTGGACGGCATCCAGGGGGTTGGGACCACCATTCTGGACGTGCGCGCTTGCAACATCGACGTGCTGGCGTGCGGAGCGCAGAAGTGGCTGCTGTCACCCTGGGGAGCCGGGTTCTGCTACGTACGGCGGGAGCTGGTGGCGGAGCTGGCGCCGCGCTCGGTGGGGTGGCTGGGGCTGCAGCACTCGCACGACTTCACGCGCATGCTGGACTACGATCTCACCTATCTGGAAGACGCCCGCAAATTCGAGTTTGCTGC
>JBPCQO010000257.1:0-20657 GCA_050998035.1 Gemmatimonadaceae bacterium
GGCGTGCAGCACCATCGCCTGCGTGACGACGAGCGACATGGGATGAATCTAACCATGTCGCTCGTCGAATTACCGATTGCCGAGGTCCGCTTACCTGGCCGCAGCGATGCGCGCGCCGACCAGGACAGTACGGCGCGGCGCCGGGAAGTGAAGAACGTCCTCGTACTGCTTGTCCAGTGCGTTGTCGATCCGAGCGGTGAGGGCAACCGTGCTGGACGAGCTGTGCAGAACATTTACGCTGCCCGCCACATCCAGCTTCACATACGATGGGAGCGATACTGTTGGTGATGGGTACAGAGCGAAGTCCATGTCGGGACGCTTGCCAACGTAGTTGACGTTGGCCGAGGCTGACCAACCGAGTGGAGCGGTGTACGAGACGAGCGCGTCTCCAGAGTGGCTGGGCCGTCGTAGCAGCGCATCGCCCGGGTTGAGCGAGCCCGCAAAGTTGGGCGGTACCGCGTACACGGCAGCAATCACCTGGGTGTAGTTGACCGACGCGCGCCATGCCGACGAGAGGTCGAGTTGGGCGCCGGCCTGGTAGCCCTTGGATCGGGCTTGGGTGAGATTGTCGTAGTACGCGGGCGTAAGCTCCGTGTAGTTGGGCGGACCGCTCGTGACACCGGCTACGTACTGAATGAGTTGGCTGAATCGCTGATCGAATGCGCCGACGCTCGCTCGCAAATGGCCTGAGAGGAGCAATTGCTCCAACCCGACATCGAGGGTGCGCGCCTGCTCGGGCTGCAGCGCGGTGTTGGGGCGGTTGTACGCAGACCCCTGAGTCTGGTAGAACGCCGGCGCGTTGAAGCCGGTACCGAACGCCCCACGTAGCCGGGCACCAGGCCACAGTTGCACCGCGGTGCCGGCATGATACGTGGTCACATCCTTATAGTCTGAGTGCTTATCGTAACGGACGCTTGCGTCGTAGGAAACGCGACGAGCGAGTTGTCCCTGAGCTGTGAGATAATACCCGTGTGTGATGCGGCGGTCGTCGCCACCGGGTGTCGTTTTCCCGATCACTCCGGCCGGAGAACCGGAATAGCTATAACTGATCACGCTTGTACGCGCGGCTTCAGCTTCGTAGGCCATCCCGAGGGCGATCGTGACGAAGTCCGCCGGCGATGCTTCGACGCGGCCTTCCACACGGCGCCGGTAGCCAATTGCGGGCGCGGATGTCTTCACGAATCCAGGAATCTTACCGGCGGCGGGACGCGTGTCCTCCGAAAGATCGTGGTTCTCGTTGTCACCAGCGAGGATCCGCGCGGTCACGCCCGGTACGACCGTTCGGCTGGCGTCGGCACCGAGCACGAGCTGATGCTGACTGCTGTACGAGTTGGTGTCGTTGGGGACGCCGCTGAAATCAGTGGGAAAGTGGTAGACGGAAGATGAATAGCGCGACGTCAGCCGAACCACCGAACCCGCGTCAGGCTGCACTGTTGCGGAGCCACTGAGAGTACCCGTGGAGTACTGATTGTTGAATGGGACGATGCCATTGGTCTGATGCCAGCCGGCACCAAGGGAGTACGCCGCGGCTGTGGTGCCGCCAGTGAGCGATGCAGATCCCTCGCGTGTACCGTATGAACCGCCGCGGCCGCTCGCATCCAGCGTTGAGCCCCCTCCTCCGCGTTTGGTGAATATCTGGATGACGCCCGACATCGCGTCCGCGCCGTACAGAGCGCTCCCTGCTCCTTCGACGACTTCGATGCGGTCAACGTTGTCGAGCGTGAGATTCTGGAAGAAGAAGGCGCCACCGACCGCATTTACGGGAACCCCGTCGATAAGAACCTTGGTGTAGCGGCTCTCGCCACCACGAAGAAATAGCGATGTCACGGAGCCGAATGATCCGCTCCCCACGATCGACGCGCCTGGCACCGAGCGCAGCGCTTCAGCGACTGTAGCAACTCCGCGCGCGCGCAGCTCATCGCCCCGGAGGACGGTGACTGGCTGCGTGAGCGACGATGCGGCGGTCGGAATTCTCGTGGCCGTGACGACGACGGGTGCGAGAGTGGTGCTGTCGGCGTGTTGCGCACGCGTGGTGGAGGGAACGCATATCGCCGCAGTGCTGATCGCGCTTACTAAGAGAGGAATTGCTGTCGCTCGGTTCATCTGGTGTTGATCAGGTTAATGTGCACGGCGTAACGGGACGAGCGCCGGCACGCCGACCGCCGGGTCGCGGGTAATAACCAGCGGCCAATCGTAAACGGATTCCAACAGATCGCCGCGCATTATGACGTCGGGCGCACCGGCGGCTACCACACTCCCCCGATGGAGCAACACGATGTGGGCGGCAAAGCGCGCCACAAGATTTAACTGGTGGCTGACGAGCAGCACTGCGACCCCGGATGCCGCCAGTGACGACAACATCTCGAATATCTGCATTTCGTTCGCGACATCGAGAAAAGCCGTGGGCTCATCCAGCACTATCGCATCACCACCCTGGGCCAGAGCGCGTGCAACACGGACTCGCTGCCATTCGCCGCCGGAGACCGCGTCAGTTGGGCGCTCCAGTAACGACGTTATTCCTGCGCGCTCTGCCGCGTTGCGCACCGCTTCGGCATCGCCGCTGCTCCCGCGGCCGCGGTGCGGGAAGCGGCCGAGTTCGATGTATTCACGTACGGTGCGCACAAAGGCCGTGTCTTCTCGCTGCGTGACCACCGCCACTCTGCGCGCGAATTCCGAACGTTCCAGATTTCCGAGCGCCACGCCTTCGACGTGGATGATGCCGGAGGTTAGAGGCACGCGCCGGAGCAGCGCTCGAACTAGTGTGCTCTTGCCGCTACCGTTGGGTCCGACCAGTGCGGTCACGGCTCCGCGCACCGCCGTGAACGACACGTCGTGTACGGCGTCGGCGGCCGTTGCGGCATAGTTGACGGTCACTGCGCGGTACTCGATCACCGCGTGCGCCGGAGCTGCAGCAAGAAGAACGGAACGCCGAGCACAGCCGTCACCGCGCCAAGAGGTAGCTCTGTGGGGCGCATCACCACGCGCGCAATGAGATCGGCGGCGATCACAAGCGTCGCGCCCACAACCGCGGTGCCCAGAAGAATGGGGCGTTGACGCGAAAGCCCGGCGCCGCGAACTATGTGCGGGACGATGAGTCCGACGAACCCGATTAGCCCAGCGGCGGCGACGCTGGCCGCGGCCAGTAACGCACTTGCCAGAAAGATGCGTCGGGTGGTGCTTTCCACGTCCACACCGAGCGCGGCCGCACTCTCCTCTCCGAGTGTGAGGACGTCCACCTCGGGACCACGCAGGTAGAGATAGCTCAGCCCGACTGCAACATAGCCAGCAAGCCACTCAATGTTGCGCCACGAGGCGTCTCCCACGGATCCCATCATCCACCAGAGCGCACCACGTATGGTATCGGGCGGCACGTTGGCGAGCACTATCATAATCGCCGCATTAGCGAAAGCACCGACGACAACACCAGCCATCAACATCGTTCGGACATCCACGTGGGACGCCGCGCGCGAGCCATGCGCGATCGCGAGTGCCAGCAGAACGGCTATGGATGCGCCGGCGAATGCCGCCACTGGGGTGAGTGCGAGCGGCAGTCGCAGCATGAGACCGGCGACCGCTCCGACGGCGGCACCGCCGGACACGCCGAGCAGATACGGCTCCGCCAGCCCGTTGCGCAGCGTCGCTTGCATGGTGGCACCGCTCGTTCCAAGCGCGACGCCAACCAGTGCGGCGAGCAGCACGCGCGGCAGCCTCAGCGCAATCACGATCTCCCGCGTCGACGCAACCGCCGAGCCCGTGAACACGGTTGCAATCTCGCGTAACGCGAGGGCGGCGGAACCGAATGCGATTGCCAGCACCGCAACGGCGAACAGCAGAGCCCCGGCCGCGGCCCAGTGCCACCCACGGTGAATGATCATCCGAAGATTATCTGTTGCAATATCTGTTGCAACACGTAATGCATGGAATGGTGCATGACCCGTTGCATCACCTGAGCAGCAGCCGTGGGTGTAGCGCACGCGCGAGTGCCCATGCCGCAGCGCCCATCTGCACCGACGGACGCGCCACCAAATCACTTGAAACGGAGATCACTTTTCCTTGCCGTACCGCCGGAACAGCATTCCAGGCACCGAACGAGGTCGCGCTCGCGCCAATGTCGCCGCCAATGACGACGACGTCGGGATCGCGCGTGACGATGTCCTCGATCGAAACCACAGGCGACGGCTCAGCGATCTGCGCGTACAGATTGGTCGCGCCAGCGGCCTGGAGCATCTCGTTCATAAAGCTCCCGCCACCCACCACGATGGGAGGGCGGTCAGCCAGACGCCAGACGACGGTTGGGTGCGGCAGATCACGCGTGGCGTCTCGCACCCTCGCGAGTGAGCGCTCAACCGAGTCGGCAACCACTGCGCCAGCCAAACTGTCGCCGAACACCCGCGCAAGTAGTCGCGTTGCACGATCAAACTGTTGAACGGTGTTGATGCGTAAGGAGATGGTTGCTATTCCGGCGTGCGCCAGACGCGTGGACGCGTCGCGGTTTGCCTCGGTAGCGTAAAGAATTACGACGTCCGGTGCGGCCGCGATCAGCTGTTCGACATTGGGCCGAATTCCGTCGCCCAGGTCAGGCTTTGACTTTGCCGCCGCGGGCCATTTATCCCAGTGAGAGCGGCCTATTAGGCGCGACTGTGCACCGATCGCGAAAATGATTTCCGTTGTCGTGGGATTTAGAGAAACGACTCGCGTCGGTCGGGTAGTGAGATCGACCTGACGGCCGAAATCATCTCGCATTGGACCGCGTGTGTCGGCGATCATATTCACCGTTGCGTCCGCCCGACCGCCGCATGCGGCAAACTGCAACAGCACGCTCAGCGACACACACAGCGCCGCACCCAGGCGAAGCGTCGGGCGCGGTGCGAAGTGGCGGGATCGTGTCGGGCAGAAAAACAAAACGGGCATCCTCGCTCGAAGGAAGCCCGCAACGTCAACGCACGGTCAAAGTCCATGCATGCAACGCCACCAGCCCTCCCCCGAGGGTCTGTTTCAGTGGCGCGGACGAAAGTCGTCTCCTGGCTCCGGGCCGCGGCATCTCCCTTCCCGGCTCACGGGCCAGTGGGATTACAGATGCGCGTATTTACCCGATACAGTGGCGGGGCCGCGCCGGCATTTCACCGGCTTCCGTGTCCCCCGACCGCGAATCAATTGTGCGGAAGAAGCTACCGGCGCTTCAATGCTCGCGCAAGCGCCCAGGTCATCGCGCCGCCAATTACGAGCGTGAGTCCGGCGGCGAACCACGTAGCGAGCGGCTGTGCAACTTTGGGCACGTCCACGGTCAGAACTGATGCCGCTGGGACATCCTGCGCTATGAAGCGACGGAATTGCCGTCCCTGAACCGCGACGGGCGGCATCTGTCTCAGACCCGGCACTTCGGCGCGCGCACTGGGGTCCTCGAGCAATAGCTCCAGAACGGAGGTTGCTCGTTCGAGCGGAATTTTCAGCGGAAATGCTCCCTCGTCCACCGTGTAGCGGTACGCCAACTGCTTTATCCCGGGCGAGAACGGCGCAAACACCAGCGCGCGTCCCTGGTCGAACCGCACCGCGGCCGCCGGAACATCCCCATCATTTACCATCGGAGTTTGTGCTCCCGAGGGCAGGATCACCTGCCACACCGCGCCGTCGGCGCGCTCATTCCGCGCGACCCGCGTGAGTGACGTGTCGTTTGACAGGTCGAACACTTCCGTCACGGTGCGCTTGCCCTGTGGGTCAGCGGCCCCGATAACGACGTGCCTTCCGCGCACGGTTACGTGAACCGGTCGAGACGTGGTATCAAACACCATGATGTCGGTGTCGTCGCTGCTGTCCACCCCTTCGTGCAATGGCTGGGTGAAGTAAGCAACGCCCCCGTGTGACGACGACACGAAGTAGATCGCGTCGTCGGCGCCGGTGCGTTGATACCTGAACGTGAAGCGGCCGTCGGGCCGCGTGCGCGTGGAATCGAGCGGCCCGGCCCGGTCCGTTCCTACGCGGTGAAGCGTCACCCACGCGTTCCCTACCGCCACCACCGAGTCGCCCCCGGGCTTGATCACGCGCCCGGTCACACGCGACTGTGCAAGAGACTGCGCTCGAGCCGCGGTGCCAAGTGAGATAATCATCGCACCGCTCATTGCACCAACCATCGCGACAAGCGCAGCCGCACGGCGCGTACCGCCGCTGCTACGGCTGAAACTTGCCAAAGTCTTCCGGACGTAGGCGCTCGAGGTAAGCCTTGAGCTCCTCTCCCGACATGGGACCAGGCTCGGTTTCGGACTCGGACGCGGACTCCGGCTCGGCTTCATCGCCGGAGGCTTCCTCGATGACCGCGGCCGCCGTGAGGAGGGAGTCTTCCGCGAAGAGCGGAGCGCCAAACCGCAGCGCGATCGCGATGCTGTCAGACGGGCGCGCGTCCACGATGACACTGCCATCACGGCTGGCGAGATGCATCTCCGCGAAATACGTACGCGATGCCACCCGAGTGATCTGTACCCTCCGAAGCGTCGCCCCCAGGTGCACGATCAGACTCTTACACAGGTCATGCGTCAGCGGACGCTCACGCCGGACCTGGTGCATCTCGATGACGATGGATTCAGCTTCGGGTTGGCCGATCCAGATAGGGAGCAGCCGGTCGCCACCCTTCTCACGAAGGATGACGACATACGCATTGCTTGCTCTATCGATCCCGAGCCGCATGACCTCCACTTCTGCGAACATCATGGCAAGATAACGGCTCGGTGAGCAGCTACGCCGTGGCGGCCTTTCGCAGAGCGGCGGCCTTGTCGGTGCGCTCCCAGGTGAACAGCGTAGCGGCGGTGCGGCCGCGGCCGATTTTTTCCGGAGTCCGGCCAAAGTGCCCGTACGACGCCGTGGCGCTGTAGATCGGCTTGCGCAGATCCAGAGCGGTCACAATTCCGCGCGGGGTGAGGTCGAACACCTCGTTTACCGCGCGCGTGATCGCGGAGTCCGGGACCGTTCCGGTACCGAAGGTGTCCACCATCACCGAGACGGGGTGCGCGACGCCGATGGCGTACGCCAGCTGCACCTCGCAGCGTCGCGCCAGCTTCGCCGCGACGATATTCTTGGCCACCCAGCGTGCAGCATAGCAGGCCGAACGATCGACCTTGGACGGGTCCTTGCCCGAGAAGGCGCCTCCGCCGTGCCGCCCCATCCCACCGTACGTGTCAACGATGATCTTGCGCCCGGTCAGCCCGGCGTCGCCCTGCGGGCCACCGATAACGAAACGGCCGGTGGGGTTGATGTGGTACTTGATCCCGCGCGGCCGCAGCTCCTTGGGCACGCTGGGCTCGATCACTTCCGATATTATCGCCTGCCGCAACCGTCGCGCGCCGATGTCGTCGCTGTGCTGCGTAGATACGACGATCGTGTCCACCGAGATCGGGATGTTGTCCTCATATTGCACGGTGACCTGCGCCTTGCCATCGGGCCGGAGCCACTTCTTGCCGCCCGCGCGTCGATAGTCGGCCAGAGCGTGCGTGATACGGTGCGCGAGTTGAATGGGCAGCGGCATGAGTTCGGCCGTCTCATCGGTAGCATAGCCAAACATCATTCCCTGATCGCCCGCGCCGCCGGTGTCGACGCCCTGTGCAATATCAGGCGACTGCCTGTCGATCGTACTCATCACCGCGCACGTCTGTGCGTCGAAGCCGTAGCGGGCATCGGTGTAGCCGATCCTGGCGATCGTTTCTCGCACGATGTCCGGAATGTGTACGTAGGTCGTCGTCGTGATCTCGCCGGCCACGACGGCAAGCCCGGTCGTAACCAACGTTTCGCAAGCAACCCGGGCTTGGGGGTCGTCCGTGAGAATGGCGTCGAGCACCGCGTCGGAGATCTGGTCGGCGACCTTGTCGGGGTGCCCCTCGGTTACTGACTCGGACGTGAAGAGATAGCGTTCAGGCACTGTAGCGGGGATTGAGGGCTGATCGGCGGTGTAACGCGGGCTCGCCCGCGGTCTATGCGCGCGAGCCGGCTGCAGAGTCTCCTCAGCCGGCCCGAAAACCAACTATTTCCGTCAAGCCGGATGAACGGATTAAGCACCGGCCCCCTCTAACATATCCAGCTCACCGCGTACCGGCAATCCGTAGCGCAGGAACGGCGCATCGCCCAGTGTGGAGCGGATGGCCGCGCGCAGGACGTTCTCAGCTTCCTCCGCCGTCCCTGTGAGCATCGCTGCCTCGGCGGCCTCGGTTGCGACCGCCGCACTTACCGCGCGGATAACCCGCTTCACCAGGGGTACTGACTGAGGCGCCACACTGAGCTGCCGCACGCCCAACCCTATGAGCGCGAAAGCCATGAGTGGCTGCGACGCCATCTCGCCGCAGACGCTGACGTCCAGCCCAGTCTCCTCGCCCGTGCGCACCGTGCGATTGATGAGTCTCAGGACAGCCGGATGCAGCGGCGTGAATCGAGAAGCGAGATTCACATTGCCGCGGTCCACGGCGAGAGTGTACTGAACGAGATCGTTGGTCCCGATGCTGAAGAAGGCGACTTCGGGCGCGAGCATGTCGGCGATGACGGCGGCGGCTGGAGTCTCAATCATTACTCCCAGCGGAACGTCGCGCCGGTGCTCCACGCCACGCGCGGCCAGCTCGTCTGCCGCCTCGTTCAGGAGCTTACGCGCTGCGCGGACCTCCTCCAGCGTCACCACGAGCGGGAGCATTATCCGGACGTCGCCGTGTACCGCGGCGCGCAGCAGTGCGCGAAGCTGCGTCCTGAACAGCTCCGGCTCGTCCAGGCACACGCGTATGGCGCGCCAACCAAGGAACGGATTGGCCTCCGTGGGAAATGCACCCATTGGGAGCTTGTCGCCGCCCACGTCGAATGTACGGATGACGACGGGACGCCCGCCAAAGGCGCCCACCACACGGGAATAGGCCCGTAATTGCTCCTCCTCGTCAGGCATCGACGCTCTTCCGACGACGAGGAATTCCGTCCGCATGAGTCCCACGCCGTCGGCGCCACTCCCCGCGGCCGCATCGGCTTCGTCGGGGAGATCGACGTTGGCGCGAAGCGTCAGCCGTACGCCATCAAGGGTTATCGGCTCCGAGTCGGCCATTTCGCGCAACTCGGAATCGTCGAATGCTTCGCGCGCTGCGCGTGCCATGTACGCTTCGACCTGCGCGTCGCTCGGGTCGGGAACCAACACGCCCCGCGACCCATCAAGGATGACCCGCTGTCCCGATCGCAGCTGCGCAGTCGCGTTGCGAAGGCCGACCACAGCGGGCAGGCCGAGCGAGCGGGCGAGGATGGCGACGTGGGATGTGCGCGTGCCCGCATCGGTGGCGATGGCAGAGATCGCGGCGCGATCGAGCTGCACCGTAAGGCTTGGGGTGAGATCGTGCGTGACGAGAATCGCGTTGGATCCCTTGGGCACATCTACCGGATCGTGATCGCCCAGGTCCAGCAGAAGCGACAGAACTCTGATGTGAATATCGGTGAGGTCTGCGACGCGCTCGCGCAGCATGGCATGCGTGTGCCGCGCAAAACTCTGGCGCCAGTCCACCATCACCAGATCAAACGCCTTCTCCGCGCCAAGGTTTTGCCGAATGAGCGCTCGAACGTTTTCGAGCAACTCCACGTCGTCAAGGATTGCGACCTGGACGTCGAATATCGCGGCCTCGTCGTCGCTCCCGTTCGCGGCGACACGTTCGCGCACCTGGGTGAGGCGCAGACGGGCGCGTGCCACTGCTTCCTCCAGTCTCGCGATCTCTTCCGCGACCTGCTCGTCCGAGACGATGCGATGACGCACCTGCGGCACCTCCCAGCGCAGTAGGTGCACGTTGCCCACAACGATGCCCGCTGAAGCGGGTGAGCCGACGATCGGTCGAGTCACTCTACCGCTCCCCAAACTTGGCTGCAACAAGCTGCGCCAGCGCATCGACCGCCGCATCTGCATCCGGACCCGTCGCGCGCAGCGTTATGCTCGCGCCGCATTCCGCGGCCAGCATCATGACTCCCATGATGCTCTTCCCGTTCACCTCGAGGTCGTCACGCACGATTGTAACGTCGCTCGCGAATTTACCAGCCGTCTTCACGATTTCCGCGGCCGGGCGCGCGTGGACGCCGTTCTTGTTGACAATAGTCACAGTCCGTTCCGCCATCAGCGAGACACCGAGTAGAGGACAAATATCGCGAGCAGGAGCAGCGTGGCCCGCCACCCCGTCGCGCGCGTGCCGAATCGCGCGAGTATCACTGCACCACCCACGGCCACAACTGCAACAACGCCCGCCAGTGCGCGGCCTGGACCTATGATCCGCTGCAAAGCGAGCGGGAGGACGAGGCCGGAGATCACCGCGGCAATGCGCGCGAGCGCCGCGGGGCCGTCGCGCAGAATGGGATTAGCGAGCGCAGGCGCGACACGCATCCCACGCCGCAGTCCGGTTCGGAGCCCCCATGCGCGTAGTGCCACGTGACCTGCATTATACAGTCCGAGAAAGACGCACAGCGTGACGAGCGCGCCCTGACCAAGTGCGAATACGCCGATCGCGATGATCGAACAGAGCGGGAGCCAACCTGCCCACACCAGCTGGTCGCCGACACTTCCAAGCGGTCCACATAGCGCCGTTCGAAAGCGCTCGATCTTGGCCGGATCAGCTCCGTCGAGCTCGGCGCGTGAAAGTGATCCGACTGCGACGCTCGCGAGGTACGGGTGGGCGTTGAAGTAGCGCGATTGCCGCGCCAGCGCGGCCCTGTAGCGCTCCGGTGGGAGGCCACGTAGCAGCGGCTCGGAGCAGAACGCTATACCGTTGCCGAGGAGCGTCTCGTAGTTCCAGGAACCCTGAACGGCGAACAGCCTGGTAAAGCTCGCGACCACTGCACGCAGCGGTACGGGGGCCGGCGAGCCGTGATCAGCGGAGGGCGCAGACGATGCAGCCGGTGCAGGCGATCCATTGGTGCGCACTGGAGACGCGCTCACTGCAGGAAGAGGATTGCGGTTCCGGCGCACAGGCCGAGCACGAACAGCCATCCGGCACGCGCGGCCCGGTGACATAGCGTCCATATCGCCCCAGCGGCAACCGTCGCCGCGAGCGCAGTTACGACGGCGCGGGAGAGCACCGCGTCGGTGTGCCAGACGGCGACGATCTGCTCCGACAGCGGATATAGAATCGCTAGTGCAATGAATGTCACAGCGACCCCGCGGCCAAAGTCCATCACCAGTCCACGAAGCTGCACCGTGTTAACGGCATCGGCTGAACCGGAATCAATCGCAGCACGCATGTGTCGCGCATCGCGGGCGTTCCACGTCCTTAACCAGACCATGCTGCGACTGCTAAAGACCGCGGTTGCCAGTGCAGCGAATGTCGCGACTGGAAGCGCGCCGGCGGAGCCGATGTACTGGCCAGCGTACACTGCGCCGCCCACGGCACCGGCTGTGCCCCATTCGGCGTACCTGGATGCGCCGAACGGCAGAGTCTCCAAGGCAATGAGTTCCAGCACAGCTCCGATGAGGAGTCCGGCAGACGGCCGCCCGACGAATGCGCCAGCGACCGTCGCCGAAACCAGCGGGCGCGACAGCATGGCCTGAGGAAAGCTGACCATATCGAGCCCGAGCACACCTCCGAGCAGCGCAACCGGCAAAATTGACCAGAGGAGCGGGGCGACGTTCATGCACCGTCTCCGTGTAAAATCTCCGGCAGAGACAGTGGCCGTGCGGACGGAACGTCCTGCGCGGTCACTACCGCCCCGTGCGCCTCGATTGCCTTCAATGCGCGCTCTTCGTGATCGTTGAGAAAGACGTAGCGCAATTTCTGCGCGCGATCCTCACGATGATGAATGCCACCAATGTTGACAGCCGCAACGGATACGCCAGCGCTCGCCACCAGCTCCAGCATCGCATCCACGGTTCCAGTGAGCAATATGCCGACTCGTGGATCCTCGCAGTAGCGCGCGATGTTTCCCGCTGCCTGCGCTACCGTGGCGAAGCACACGTCCACAGCGGGCGGAACACCGAGACGATACAACTCCTGCTCCCAGTCGGAATCGGCAACAATGTCGTCGACCAGAACTATGAAGCCGAGGCCGAGTGGTTGGCCCCAACCGACAACCACCTGGCCGTGGATTAGCCGATCGTCAACGCGATACAGACAAATGGGCATCAGCCGCCAGTCGTCGTGAGCGACGCACGCCCCTTCTCGGCGGCGTGTCGCGCAGCGTCGCCCGGAGCCATCGACCCATCGCAGAAAACGAAGTCTAAAAGTGTGGTGAGATTGACCCCGGTGACGAGCGTCAGCATTGGAATGTCGTGCATGATTCTGCGCGCGGCGAAGGTGGCGCTTCCACCCGGCAGATCCGTGAATATCACTGCAATTCCATGAGTATCGATCAGCCGACGCATGCCGCTCTCGATCTCGTCGCGGCCGAGCCCGACGTTGGAAAAGGCGACGAGCGAGCGTCCCTTCCCCGTGATCTGATCGACTGCAGACACTACTCCGTCCGGGAATGTACCGTGTCCAGCCACGATCGCGCGCGGAATTTCGGTGCTTTCCATCTACTCCACATCCTCTTGCAGGTAGTGCCTGATCGCCGACGCCTTCTGCATGCGTTGAATGAGTCGCTCGTTGAATTGCTCCGCCGCGTTGATTCCGGAATAGCGAAGGAGATGGTTCATCGCGATCACCTCGGCGATGACGGTGATGTTCTTTCCGGGATTGAGCGGCACCGTCATACGTGGGATCTCGACACCGAGGATTGTCGTTGTCGCGGTGTCCAGTCCCGTGCGGTCGACTGGTGCGTCCTGATCCCACGTCTCCAGCTGGACCACGACCTCAATACGCTTCTGCTGCCTCACGGAGCGGATTCCAAAGATTGACGGAATGTTGATGAGACCGACACCGCGGATCTCCATGTGATGCGCAGCAACGTCGTGGGCGCGCCCGATGAGCACGTCGTTTCCACGGCGTGACGCTATCACGAAATCGTCGGCCACCAGCCGGTTGCCGCGCTCCACGAGATCGAGCACACATTCAGACTTGCCGATACCGCTCTGGCCGGTGAAGAAGAGTCCGACACCATACACGTCAGCAAGAGATCCGTGAAGCGTGGTAGTCGGCGCGAACATCTCTTCCAGAACGGGCTTAACACCGCGATAGAAGTCGGAAGTCTTGAGAGCGGTGCCGATTATAGCCGTGCCGCGCCGACGTGCAAGCTCCACCATGCCATCGGGCGGAGTCTGTCCCTTGGTGATGAAGACGGCGGGGAGATCGAACGACAGGAATAGCTCGATCACCTCACGACGACGCCCTGCATCCAGCGAACCCAGATAGGTGACTTCGGTTTCGCCGAGCACCTGAATGCGATCGGAAACGAAGCGGCCGACGTAACCGGCGAGCACCAGTCCGGGACTTGAAACGTCGGGCCCGGGGAGGGGTCGATCGAACCCCGTCCCCTCACCCAGGTCCTCCAAACGAAGCGGGTCGAGCAGCCGCTCGACGAGATCGCCGACCGTTGGGTGGCGCGTCACGCGCGCAGCTCTACTCCGTGCACCTGCCTCTTCTTGGCGCTCTTGAGCCGGCGGATTTGCGCGTCCATCTTGGCAATCGCGTCGGTGAGTGCAGGCTCGTGGTACTTGGCCTCGGCCTTCGCGACCATGTTTTTGTATTTGGGAGCGTGCAGAACGATCTCCACGGTTTTCAATACGCCGTCCTCACCAAACCAGATGTCCGCATTGACGGCCCGCTTCAGGTGATCCGCGAGTTTTCGCGCACCGTCCTCGGCCTTCAATCGCAGGCTATCCGTGATCTCGGTATGATGCCCGTGGGTCTTGATCTCCATGCTACTCTCCATTGGCTACAAGTTGTAAGTGTGCCAGCGTCTCTGCCGCCGCGCGGTCCCATGTAAACGTTTCGGCGAAACGACGTGCGCTGCTACCAAGTTTATCGACTAGCCCAGGCGACTCCACCAGCCCGCGCATCGCAGCTGCGTACGCGGCAATATCCGAACCGGGAACGAGGAACCCAGTGTCTCCGTCAACGACTGACTCCCTTATCCCGGGCGAGTCCGCCGCGATTACAGGCGTGCCACATGCCGCCGATTCCAAATTACTGATCCCCCACCCCTCCTTGGGAGAGGCAAGGATTGTCGCCCATGATCTCCTGAGCAACTTTCCCTTCTCGCGTTCCGTGATGAAGCCGAGAAAGCGGACGCGATCGTCGAGCCCGAGCCTGGCGACGAGCTTCTCCAGCCGGTCACGATCGTCGCCCTTACCTGCAATCTCTAGCCGCGCATCGGGCCGGTCCAGTAGCGCGAAGGCACGAATGACCGTGTCGACGCGCTTGTATCGCTTGAGTCGGCCGAGATACGAAAACAAAGGGGCCACCGAACGTTCGTTCCGATCTGGCCGGAGCGAATTGACATCGACCCCGTTATAGATCACCGAGATGGTGGCTGCCGGAACGCCGCGGAGAACCAGATCGTCACGCGTGCTCTGACTCACGGCGTGGAACGGAACACCGCGGTAAGCCGCCGCAAGAGGGCGTTCCGCCAGCCAGGTAGCGGCTGCTATGGGGAGCGACTCTTCCCGGAACGCTGTCGCGCCAAAGAGGTGATGCGTCAGAACGACGAGACGGCGCGGATTCCATCGCGTTGTGAAGAGCGGGATTTTGTTCAGGTCCTCGACAACGAGGTCGTAACCGCGAGTCCGTGCGAGTGCACGGTAGGCAGCGCCGGCGTGCAGCGGAAAGGTGAAGCGAGAGCCCACCCGGTACACGTGGATTCCGTCAAGCACGGTCTGTGACGACGCACCATCGAACCCGCTGCAGAGCAGATCGACAGCATGGCCGCGCTGGACTATGCGGCCGAATACCTCGTGCAGGTGCAGCTCAGCACCGCCGGCGTGTGGGTTCTCCCGGTCCTGCCAGTTTACGACAAGAATGCGCAAGTCTTACAGCAACCCGTGCTTGCGTGCAAAGGCGTCAAGCACTCCGTTGACGAACTTCGCGCTCTGCGCAGTGCCGTAGCGCTCCGCCAACCGCACTGATTCCTTGATGACGACGCGCGGCGGTGTGGTCCGCATAAGCAGCTCTGCCGCCGCCAATCGCAGGACCGAGCGGTCGATGGCTCCCAGCCTGCTCAGCCGCCAGTTGGTGGTGACTTCGGTAAGCGTCGCATCTATTTCCTCGCCGCGCGTCAGGAGCGTGCGGACGATGAAGCCAGCGAACTTCTGCTCGTCAGGCCCGACCGCCAGGTCATCGAACACCCGCTGTGCGACGCGGTCGAGCGATGTGTTACCACCACTCCCGGTTCCGCTACCGCGCACGTCCCAGGCGTAGACCGCCTGCAGGGCACGTGAGCGCGCGCGCGACTCAGTCCGCATCGACTGGCTCTATCTGATCCAGAACGTCGGCCAACTCGAGCGCGGCGACGGCGGCGTCCCAGCCCTTGTTGCCGTGCAGGCCACCCGCACGTGCGGCCGCCTGCTCCATATCGTCGCAGGTAAGCAGCCCGAATCCGACTGGCAGCTCTGCGTCAGTCGCCACTACCGACAGGCCGCGAGACGTTTCCGTTGCCACGAACTCGAAGTGAGGGGTGCCGCCCCGAATAATGGCGCCCAGTGCGACGAGTAGATCGTACCGAGCCGATCCCAACGCGCGACGAGCGGCGAGCGGGAGTTCCCACGCACCCGGAACCCAGACCACGTCGATGTCGTCGAGTGCGACGCCGTGCTGCAGCAGTGCTTCAAGCGCACCATCCACCAGCCGGCGTGTGATGGTCTCGTTGAAGCGACTCGCGACCACGGCGACGCGCCGCCCCGCGCCGCGTGGGGTACCACTGAATTCTGCCATTTACGTCTTCTTACGTTCTGTTACGTCTTCAGGAAGCGAGCAGGTGGCCGAGCTTCGTCTGCTTGGTCCTGAGATACTCGGCGTTCTCTGAAGTCTCCGGTGAAACGATCGGAACGCGATCCTCCACCACCAATCCATACCCTTCGAGGCCGACGATCTTGCGTGGATTGTTCGTGAGCACGCGAATGGATTTGAGCCCCAGGTCGAGGAGGACCTGCGCGCCGATACCATAGCTACGCAGATCGGGACCGAAGCCGAGCGCTTCATTCGCCTCAACCGTGTCCTTCCCCTGGTCCTGGAGTTGATACGCCTTGAGCTTGTTCAGGAGACCGATGCCGCGCCCTTCCTGATCCAGATACACGATAGCACCACGCCCCTCGTGTTGGATCATCTCCATCGCTGTCTCGAGCTGCCAGCCACAATCGCAACGCTGCGAGTGAAACACGTCGCCCGTGAGGCACTTGGAGTGCATCCGAACAAGGACGCCGTCCTGGCCCTGCACGTCGCCGTGAACGAGAGCAACGTGCTCGTGCTGGTCGACGTCGTTTCGGTAGCCAATGATGCGCCATTCACCGCGGTCCGTCGGAAGGCGCGCCTCTGCAACGCGATGTACCAGCCGCTCCGTCCGAAGCCGGTGGGCGACCAGCTGAGCAACGGTGATGAAGGTAAGCCCGTGCTGCTCCGCGAACGCTTGGAGCTGCGGGCGTCGTGCAGCGGTTCCGTCTTCGTTGAGTATCTCGCAGATGACGCCAGCGGCCCCTGCTCCAGCCAGGCGCGCAAGATCGACCGCGGCCTCTGTGTGTCCCACGCGCTGCAGCACACCACCGTCACGTGCGCGGAGCGGAAACACGTGACCGGGTCGACGGAGATCACCGCGATCGGTGGACGGGTCCACCGCGACGCGGATTGTGGTCGCGCGGTCCTGCGCGCTGATCCCCGTTGTAACACTAAACCGTGGCGCGGCGTCGATGCTCACCGTGAACGCCGTGCGCTGCTCTTCGGTGTTGAATTCGCTCATCTGCGGCAAATCGAGATGATCCGCCCGTTCGCCCGTGAGTGCGAGACAGATCAGTCCGCCAGCGCGCCGGATCATGAAGTTGACGATCTCCGGCGTGACGCTCTCCGCGGCGCAAACGAGGTCGCCTTCGTTCTCGCGATTGTCATCGTCCGCGACGATCACCATCTTGCCGGCCGCGATGTCGCGTAGCGCCTGATCGATCGAAGCGTGACAGGCGTCGTGCGGGCCCGTTCCAGACGCCGCTGGGGCAGAAGTGGGGGTGCGCGTCTGCTGCTTGAATTCGGGTTGGGACATCAGCGCGCCTCCGCGTATGGTGTGACGAGCCTGCGCACGTACTTACCTATCACGTCGCCCTCAACGTGCACCCGTGAGCCCGAGTGCAAGTCGCCCAGAGTCGTGTGTGCGAGGGTGTATTCGATGATGGAAATCTGCAAAACGTTATCGGCAAGAATATCGTTGACGGTGAGACTGACACCGTCAACGGAAACGGAGCCGTGTGGTACGAGTAGCGAAAAGAGATCGTCAGGAAGCGCGATGTCGATCAGCCGCGCATCTTCACGCTGCGCGACGTACTGAACCACACCAACACCATCGACGTGTCCCTGCACAATATGGCCGCCCATCCGATCGCCAGCACGGAGTGACCGCTCCAGGTTCACGTGCATGCCGGCCGACCACTCGCCGATCGAGGTACGGTCGAGCGATGTGACCACCGTTGCGAAGGTGAACCAGCGTGGCCCGCAATCACGCACGGTCATGCACGCACCGTTGACCGCGATGCTCTCTCCGGCGACCAGGTCGTCATAGCGGCAGCGGACGCGCAGCTCGCGCCCCGCGTCCGTGTCTGCGACACGATCGATCACACCCACATCGTCAATGAGTCCGGTGAACATTCAAACAGCCCGCAATGCGTAGGTCGTCATCAGGTCGTCGCCGAACTCCTGGCGCCGAAGCACCTCAAGCCGGCATGCCGCCCGCACGGTGCGGGGGGTGGCGTTCGCGAACGCGTGCAGAGCGCCGCGCCCGAGAATGATCGGTGCCTGAAAGATAATCAGCCGGTCCACCACCCCGGCATCAACCATGTCGGATGCGAGAGCGGCGCCCCCTTCCACAAGCAGCGATCGTACGCCGCGGGCGCGGAGGGAACGCAACGCATCCTCCAGATCAGTGTGGCCGAGTACGATCAGGTCGGATGCGGAGATCCCATGAACAGGCGTTCCGGAGGCCTGGATCCGGCCACCACGATCAAATACCACGCGAAGCGGTGGCGCCCGCGGCGTGACGATCCCTCGCGCGGTAAGCTCCGGTGAGTCGGCAAGAAAGGTCCCTGCTCCGACTGCAATCGCATCCGAGTTCGCGCGCAACCGATGCACCTCTGCCAGCGACGCTTCGCTCGTGAGCCGACCAGCGGAGCGCTCCTCGTCCGCGATGGCGCCATCTACAGAAACCGCGAGCTTGAGCGTGACCCATGGACGGTCGGAGCTGAACGAATGGAAAAACGGCGCGTTCAGCTCACGCGCCTCGATTTCGCATACTCCAATCGCTGTTTCAATCCCGTTCTGGCGCAACCGCGCGGCGCCCCCGCCGGAGTGAGGGCCCGGGTCAGCGGTCGCGATGACTACCCGTGCGACCTGTGCTGCGATGAGTGCATCGGCACACGGCGGTGTCTTTCCCCAATGGTTACACGGTTCCAGCGTGACGAAAACGGTAGCACCCCGCGCGCGCTCGCCGGCCGCGCGAAGCGCATTCACCTCGGCGTGCGCCTCCCCGAACCGCTCGTGCCAACCCTCGCCAACGATCTCCTCACCCCGAACGACAACGGCGCCGACCATCGGGTTCGGCGCCGTCTGACCCCAGCCGCGCTCCGCCAGCGCCAGGGCGCGACGCATATATCGCTCGTCGCGCTCCTCCGTCACAGTTTAGAGACCTAAACGGACGCCCAGCGCACCAAACGTTCGCGCAGCGCCGGCCACGGATCCGGCGAACGTATTGAACGTCGGAACGTTGGCCGAGCCAGTGCGTCCGACTTCGCCGATCAGTCGAATGATGGGGAAGTTGAGCGAGGCATCCAGAAAGTACGTCGTACGCGTGAGCTTCTGGTTCAGGGCGATGGGACCAACCGTTTCCGCTGGTGTCGAGCTCGCCACACCGACAGTGCGCGGCGCGATGAATGCGCGGGTTGTACCATCGGAATTGTACCGATCCTGCCCGAATCCGGCGGCGAGGCCAAAGGCGAGCAAGCTCTTGCTCGCGACGATGCGCCACGAGTCGGTCCTCACATTCAGATTGTCGACACGGATAGTGTCGCTCCCGCTGGCAGCACTCACGTCCACTGTCGGTAGCGCGCGCCGAAGATAGGTGGCGGAAATTCCGGGGAAAAGGATGCTCTCCTGGATGATTCCGAGTCGCGCTCCGCCGCCGAACTTGAGCGAACCGTTTGGCACGCCAAGATTTACTCCAGCGGTGCTGACTGCCGGGAGATACGTCGCGTTCACGAGCAAATCGAGGCCGCCAACATTAGTCACTCCTAGCGGGAATCCACGGAAAATGCCAATCGCTACATCCGCCTGCGGGATTCCGGCAATCTGGCTCTGCGTGGGGTACTGGTCCGACCGCGCACCGGTCACTGACGGAGTCACCTGGGCCACGCGCGGAATATCCGCCGACACGATATTGGCGCGACCACTCACGTAGATCCGCCCAAGGCCGCCGATGGTGCCACCAACGCCCAGCGTAGCGTTGCCGCCGGCGATGATCACTCCGAGCTGTGGTGCGAGGTACTGGAAGATGTCGATTGACTTCTGGCATACATCCTGGGTGACGCCAGCGGCGCACTGGGAATTGACACCCTGCGCCGCCAACGGCATGGCCGCCCCGGCAAGCAGCGACAATCCAACAAACGATCTGAGTCTCATTCTGGCCCCTTCATCACGAGTTGAGAACAACATGGCCGACGCCCGGGCGGACGCTGCCTAACCGCCATGCAGCAATTCCCACGCGCGCCGCGCTTTGGATGACGGGCTCCACGCTGGCCGCGTCACAGATGGCAACCATTCCCACGCCCATGTTGAATGTGCGGAACATGTCCTCGCGCGGAACGTCGCCCGCGCGCTGCAGTTCCGCGAATACATTTGGAACGCTCCAACTCGCGGTCTCGACAACGGCGTCCAGCTCGGGCGGGAGGGCGCGGTCCAGATTTCCCGGCAGTCCTCCGCCAGTGATGTGAGCCAGCGCGTGCACTTGACTCAGAACGGGCTCGAGCGCGCGCAAGTATGACGCATGCGGAGCGAGAAGAACATCGGCGACGCTACTAGTCATTGACGGAAAGCGGTCGTGCGGGCCCAGTCGCATCCGGTCTGCCACGATTTTCCGAGCGAGTGAATAGCCGTTGGTGTGAAGTCCGCTGCTCGCGAGACCGACCAGGGCGTCGTTGTCCCGGACGCGCGCAGGGCCGAGCACGTCGCGCTCTCCGACGCACCCGACCACAAAACCTGCAAGATCGTAGTCGGGTGGCGTGTATACGCCCGGCATCTCCGCGGTCTCACCGCCCAGCAGCGCGCAGCCGTTCTCGCGACATCCCGCGGCCACTCCGGCGACCACCGCATCGAGCACGGCCGGGTCCAGCTTCCCGAACGCAACGTAATCAAGGAAGAACAGTGGCCGCGCGCCCTGCACCAGGATGTCGTTGACGCAGTGGTTTACCAGATCGTGACCGATCGTATCGTGACGCCCTGCCTCGATGGCGGCCTTGATCTTGGTCCCCACCCCGTCGGCCGACGAGACCAGCAGCGGGTTCTCAACATCGCTCGGCATGCGGAACATGCCACCGAACGCGCCGAACGCCCCGCGCACGCCGG
>JBPCQO010000294.1:0-10537 GCA_050998035.1 Gemmatimonadaceae bacterium
GGTATGAGCTTCTGGTCGGTGAACCCGTACGTTGGGTGCGCATTTGGGTGTACGTACTGCTATGCGCGGTACGCGCACAGGTACACCATGGAGCGTGCGGCCACCGCTGATCGGCTGGAGGACAGGCTGGCAGTGGACTATGAGCAGATGGAGCCGTGGCTCGCGTTCGAGCGGCGCATCTTTGTAAAGGCGAATGCACCCGAAGTACTGGCGCGGGCGCTACGCCACGGCAGCGACAAGTATCTGCCGCTAGCCCAGGGCGAGACGTTGCTCATTGGCTCCGCGACCGACCCGTATCAGCCGGCTGAGCGCCGCTTCCGGATCACTCGCCGCATACTGGAGGCACTGGCGGAGCACCCCGGGCTCAGCATCCTGATCATCACCAAGAGCCCGCTGGTGACGCGGGATATCGACGTTCTCAAGCGCATCGCCCGTCACTCGAGGATCCACGTGCAGATCTCGCTAATCACGCTCGACCGGGAGCTTGCGCGGCGAATCGAGCCGCGTTCGCCAACACCGGATTCGCGCGTCCGGGCACTCTCTCGACTGCGCGACGCGGGCATAGACGCGGGAATAAACTGCATGCCGGTGCTCCCAGGGATAACGGACGATCCTGCCGCACTGGACGAGCTGGTGAAGCGGGTTGCGGAGGCTGGCGCGATTCGCGTCGGTGCCTGCGCGCTGAGGCTGGATCGATCGGCGCGGCTCAGATATCTGCCATTCATCGAACAGGAGTTCCCGGAGCTCGCCGGACGGTACCGGGCGAGCTACAGCGGGAACCGCAATGTCAGTGAGCGGTATCGAGCCGGACTGGCGCTGTTCTTCGATCAGCTGTGCCGCAAGTACAACGTGAGCAACTGGTCACGCGAGGACCCGTAACCACGGGGGATATTTATGCCCGCTCGAGCGCGGCGGTCCGCTCTGCGTGATCTTGCGGAATGTAGCAGTGCAGGCCGCACGCGACAAAGCCAGCCCGTCTGATAAAATCGCGGTAGTTGCGCGGCGCCTCGGCATGCCAGCCGCCAGTATCTCCTTCCACATCGTCCGCGCTGGTGAATATCTCCAGATACGCGAGGCCTTCAGTGTGCCTGGCGAGCTGTGCGAGCGCACGAGTCATGGCAGCACGCGGCAAGTAGTTGAGCACGCTGCAGCAGACAACCAGATCGAAGGTGCGGCCCGGAAAGAGAGTGTCCAAATCGTCGGTGGTGCCGCGGACGATGTTGCGGCGCTTTCCATATCGCGCGAGTGCGTATGAACTCGGCTCCACACCGTGATATTGTGCGCGCGGGCGCAAGCGGCGGATGATCGGGGCCCACCGCCCTTCACCGGCACCGACGTCCAGTACCGTAAGGATGGGTCGCGCGAGTATGTACTCCGCGGCCGAGACCGCGAATCGGACCGTGCGCTCCAGGTCGGCCGCGGTGCCGACGCGATGCGCTGGATGACGGTACCACTTGTCGAAATATTCTGCGTCGAACTGCTTGGACATCTGGTTGGATATCGCCTTACAAGATGTCAGTCGTCCGACCAGCGGCCACGATCGCGCTTCTTATGTGCCGTATGTCGCTTCTCGTCCAGCCGAGCCTGCTTTGCTGCGCGAGTGGGACGAGTGCGCTTGCGAGTTTCGGCGACGACGAGTGCCGCGCGCACCAGCTCGGCCAGCCGGGACTCTGCCAGCTCCCGATTTTGAAGCTGGCTGCGCGTATCACTCGCGACAACTCGAAGCTCACCGCTGTCGCTGATTCGGGAGGTAAGCCTGTTGGCGATGAGCGCGCGCTCATCATCGTCGAGGGCAGTGGAGCTGGACGGATTCCAGGTGATCTCCACGCGCGAGGACGTTTTGTTGACGTGTTGTCCACCAGCACCCGACGCACGCGTGGCGCGCACCACGAGCTCGGCGCGCGGGATCCTCACTCGCGCATTGACGTGCAGCGAGCGATCGTCGTCCGGTTCAGCAGGCGAAGATCTTGTCACCATCAAAGCGGCCGTTTTCGATGAAGATGCCAGAGTTGAAGCGTCCGGCAACGATGCTGCCGGCCATGTACACTCCGGGCACGTTGGTTTCCTGCGTGGCCGGATCGAGGGACGGGAGCTCCGTGTCCGGCTCCAGCTGGATTCCGATGCGGCGGAAGAGATCGAAGTCAGGGAGGAATCCAGTAAGCGCGAAGACGCGATCGGCATGGAGCGTCTCTTCCGTACCGTTCGCGTCGCGAATGGTGACCGAGTCCTCGCCTATATGGATGACGTTGGCGCCGAGCCGCGCGGCGATCTCGCCAGCCGCGATCCGATTCTCGATGTCCGGCTTGACCCAGTACTTCACGCTCGGCGGGAAGGACGTGCCGCGATACACCAGCGTCACGTTCGCACCGGCGCGGAACAGCTCGAGCGCAGCCTCGACGGCCGAATTGCGTCCACCAATTACGACGACATCGAGCCCGTAGTTCCGGTGGGCTTCGTCGAAGTAATGCGCGACGTGGGGGAGTGACTCGCCGGGAACGTCCATCAGCTTGGGCAGTCCGAAATATCCGGTCACGAGCACCAGTCGCTTGCACCGGACCTGGACCGGTCCAGTTTCCGTTTCAAGGTCGCAGACAATCCCGTCGTTGGTGCGTTGGGCATTGACCAGTGTGGTGTACGGCCGTACGCGTATACCCTCGCTGCGGACGACCCCGCGGTAGTACTTGAGCGCCTCCTCACGCGTAGGCTTCTGGCCGGAGGCGACGAATGGGTGTCCGCCAATCTCCAGCAGCTCCGGCGTTGTGAAGAAGCCCATCCCAATGGGATAGCGAACGATGGAATCAGCCACCGCACCGGCGTCAATGACCAGCGCGTTAATGCCGCACCGCTTGGCGGATATGGCGCAGGCGAGGCCGATCGGTCCAGCGCCCACGATAATTGTATCTTCGGTCTTGAACTCGTTCATGTGCAATCGATCTCCGTGCGATTCGCGCGTGCGACGCGAAATTTAGCGAGCAATGCAGTTATGGCGGTTATCATAGTATGAACACATCATCATGAGGCACAAATGAATGTTGCTGGGGCGAAGGTGCTTGTCACGGGGGGATCGAGCGGAATCGGGAAGGCGACGGCCAAGGCACTGACCACGCTGGGTGCGAAAGTTGCGATCTGCGGACGCCACAAGGAGTCGATCACCGCGGCCGCGGCTGAGACGGGCGCGACACCGTTCGTTGCCGATGTGAGCAACGAACAGGACGTTGTTGCCCTCATCCCGCGCGTGGTCCAGGCGTTGGGTGGGTATGACGCGGTGATCAACAACGCCGGGTTTGGTCGCTTCGCGCCGCTGATCGGCACCACCGTCGACGACATGCGTTCGGTATGGGAGACGAACGTCTTGGGCGCGACGCTTGTGGCGCGGGAGTCGGCTAAGTACTTCATCACGCAGTCGTACGGGAACATCATCAACATCGGCTCGACGTCTGGGTTGCGTGGCTCAGCCAACGGCACGGCGTACTCGTCCAGCAAGTTCGCCGTCCGTTCGCTCACCGAGTGCTGGCGCGCGGAGCTGCGGAAGCACAATATCCGTGTGATGCAGGTGAATCCGAGCGAGGTCCTCACGGATTTCGCGAACAGGGCGCGTGGCGAAGAGAAGCCGGAGGATCCGAGCAAACTGCACGCATCCGACATCGCCGCCACAATTATGAATATGCTGGCGCAGGACGACCGGGCGATGATCGCCGAGGTGAGCGTGTGGGCTACCAACCCGACGTAGGGGCGACGACGGCCGCCCGTACGTTACGCGGCTCCGTCGAGTCCGAGTTCGGGTGCCGAGCGTTGCATAGCCGCGATGACGAAGGCGATGTGCTCATCCAGGTCGACGCCTAGCTCGGCGGCTCCCTGGACAACGTCGTCGCGACTAACCCCGCGCGCGAAGGCCTTGTCCTTCATCTTCTTCCTAACCGACCGCGCCTCGACGTCGTGGACCGAGCGCGACGGCTTTACGAGGGCGGTTGCGGTGATGAGTCCGGTCAGCTCATCCACGGCGAACAGGGCGCGCGCCATTCGGGTGGTACGCGGCGTATTGGTGTACGCGGCGTGGCCCATTATCGCGTCCAGGATGTCCTCGGGGTAACCCATAGTGCGAAGAGTGCGTGTGCCTTCGCTTGGATGTTCTTCGGTAGCGGAGTGGGCGTTATTCGGGAATCGCTCGTAGTCGAAGTCGTGCACGAGCCCTGCGAGCCCCCACCGCTCCGGGTCTTCGCCGAAGTGGGTTGCATAGGCACGCATCGCGGCTTCGACGGCGAGCATGTGCTTCTGCAGTGACTCCGACGCTGTCCATTTGCCCACAAGCGCGAGCGCCGCATCACGAGTTGGAAGCGGCGCTCGGACTGATTCTGTCATGCGAAAACTATGGTGTGATGGTAAGCGTTACCTGATCTCCAGGTACGACCAGGATGGACTCACTCAGGGACGCGCCGTTGCCCCCGACAGGGTCGGCGACGAAGCGCATCTGCGTGGTCCCAAATATTATCCCGCTCGGTATTCTCATGTTAGTCGTCGAGTTGCCAGTGGCGGTTCCGAGACGGAGTCGGGGCCCGTTCTGTGGCAGCACGTAGACGTCCATGTCAAGGAAGCGTTGGTTCACCACCTGCAACGTGCTCGGGGCGCGCGCGGTGGCCATGCCTGAGGCCGAGCGCTGATTGTGGTTACAAGCGCCGACGCCTGCCAGTAAGCTGAGCGTGAGCGATAGTGCTACCGTCTTGAATCGCATGTTTCTTCTCCTTGCAATGAGGGGATCGCTTAACGCGCAAGCGCATTCATCGCGCCACAGTCCCAGAGAGAGGCGAACTACAGCCGAGAGCTGTCTATCGAAGCGTTTGGTGGCTTCTTCTTCACGCGTTCTCGCTGCACGCTCACAGCCTCGACGGTCACATCACGTGCAGCCTTGTCGTCGCGTGTGCCGAGATAGATGGGCTGCCGCAGCTTTCCGTCCTCGGTCCATTCGCTGAACTTTACCTGTACGACGATTTCAGGACGAACCCACGTGGCCGGCTCATTGGTGTGCGGCGTACTGGAGAAAGGCGAGGTCTTGCGTACAATGCGGTCGAGTTTGCGCCGCATCTCCGCCAGCCCCGCCCGGGTGAATCCCCCTCCGGCGTGGCCTACATAAACGAGTTTGCCGACGTCGTTGAAGTAGCCGAGCAGGAGTGCGCCCATGTGCTCACGCGTCTTGCGAGGCTCGGTGAAGCCGCCGACCACGAATTCCTGCTCGAACTCGATCTTGAGCTTGAGCCAGTAGTCCGACCGAGCGCCCGGTGTGTAGAGGACGTCCACCCGCTTGGCGATCACCCCTTCCCATCCCTGCTCGCGTGCGCGCTCCAGCATGACTTCACCCCTGCCCCGCAGCGACGGTGATAGCCGTAGATGCAGGGCTACTGGATCGGGCGGTGAGCCACGAGATCTGGGCATGGTGCCGGCATCGAGCAGAGCCTTGAGGTGAGCGCGACGCGCCGTCCATGGTAGGTCCAGCAGCCGATCGGCACCGTCACGTAGAATATCAAACACCATCAGCGCCGTCGGCATCTCCTCCGACTGTGCGGTGATGTCGCTGGCACCCTTGAGATGGACGCGCCCCTGTAGCGACTGGAAGCGTGCCGGCACACCACCCACCAGGGCGACGATCTCACCATCAATGATAAAACCGCGCTGGGCACGTAGCCCAAGCTCGGCCAGGGCCATGACCACTTCCGGGAACTGCTTGGACTTGTCGTTCCCGTTCCGCGTGACGAGCCGGACGCCCCGCGCATCCACATGAGCGAGAACGCGCACACCGTCGTACTTCGGCTCGAACGTCCAATCGCGGCCGCGAGGGACGTCGTGGCCGATGCTGGCGTACATGGGCTCGATATTGTCGTCAGTCGTGTTATGCGTCGGTGGCATTTGAAATTGCTACTGGCGCGGGTTCCTCTCCCAGGAACCGTACATCGCGTTTGGGAGGGCGAAGTACGTGTCGCCGAATTTGGCGTATGCCGCTTCCGTTGCGTAGCGGATGTTCTGGTCCAGCATCGGAAAGTCTTCGATGTTGTCGCCCACCCACTCCAGCACCGTAAGTGGTGCCAGCCCTGACACGGCGGTGCCACGCTGCACCGCCTCGAATCGCGCGTTCTTGTTGGTCGTTGTGGTCTTGCACAGGACGGCATCGGTAATCATCCCGAGGTGCTCCAGGTTGGCTCTGGTGATGGGACACTGGGCCTGATCGCGATTGGTGACGATGACCACCCTTCCACCGAGCTGACGAGCGAGCGAGACGAACTCCAGCGCGCCTGGCAACGCCGGAGCGCGTCCCTCGTTCACCCATGCGGTCCACGCGACCGCGTCAAAGGTGCCGCCGAACGGGGCGCGCGACTTCTGGTAATCGGAATTGTCCAGCACGGTCTCGTCCGCGTCGAGGATCACGCCCCAGGTTTCGGCTGGGTGGCCGGCGATGAGGGTTGCCAGCCGCGCGCCGGCCGCCCGGTATACCTCAACGTAAATGGCCCGATGCTCGGCGGAGTTCCGAGCCCAGTGCGTGTCGTTGGAGAGCGCCGCAGCGCGTCCCGTCGGAGGCGGTACCGACGCTGGCGCGGGGATCGGCACAGTACGCGTCTGCACCGGCGCGCAGGCGATAGCTGCGGTAGAAGCGACTGCCGCAGCGACAGCGGCAAGGAACACCCGGGACGTGTGATTCATGCAAGCTCAGAGTGGAAAATACGGCTAAAATACAGCTGAAGTGGAGCCAAGTGGGTACGGCCCATACGTTAACGCCAGCGCAAGCGTCGCGCCGTTTCCAAGGCGACCGTATCCGCACAAGTCCGGCCACCCATCACAAATATAGTATTCGACAACGGCACCGCTCTTGCTTCGTTTCACTACCAGCGGCGGACCTAAAACGGAGAATTGAGCGATGGCCAGCATATGGAAGGGCGCGTTGAGCTTTGGTCTGGTGAGTATCCCCGTGGAGCTAAAAACAGCGGTGCGCGCGGAGCATGTGAGCTTCCGTATGCTATACAAGAAGGACCTCGCCCCGGTGAAGTTTGAGCGCTTCTCGTCCGACGGCGAGGGGCCGCTCAAGTGGGACGACATCGTAAAGGGATACGAGTACGAGAAAGGCCGTTACGTGATCATGGGCGAGGAAGATTTCAGAGCGGCCTCGCTCGGCAAGTCATCATCCATCGAGATCCTCGACTTCGTTAACCAGGCGGAGATTGATCCTCGCTACTTCGAGAAGCCGTACTATCTGGTCCCCACCAAGGGCGGAGAGAAGCCGTACGCGCTGCTCCGGGAGGCGATCCGCAACACGGGCGTGGTGGGGGTTGGCAAGATCGTTATGCGGAACACCCAGCACCTGGTGGGGATCAAGGCCATGGGCGACGCGCTGGTGCTGGAGATCATGCGCTTCGCGACAGAGCTGGTGGACGCCGACGACTATCGCTTCCCAGAGGCGACCGAGGTGCGGCCGCAGGAGCTGCAGATGGCAGAGCAGCTAGTGCACAACCTCGCGGGAGAGTTCGATCCGGAGAAGTACACCGACGAGTACCGCGCCAATCTCATGAAGATCGTCCGAGCCAAAATGCAGGGGAAGAAGGTCAAGTCTGCGGACGCGACCGATAAGGACGCGACGGACGACAAGGTGGTCGATCTAATGGACCGACTGCGCGAGAGCTTGAAGGAGCAGAAGCCCAAGCGCGTAACAACGAAGGCTCGAAAAGCGCCCAAGACTGCCAAGGCCGCCAAGACCCGCAAGACGGCGTAACGCGGCACTGTAGCGTTGACGCTCCCGCATGTGGGCCGCGCGCGGTATTTTAGCGCGGTCCCATGCCCGGAGTACAAGGTGTCCCCAGTTCGTCGTCCCGCCGCAGCAGTCGGCGCCGTCATGATCGCCGCCATCGCTGGCGCTCAACTCTCCGCGCGCAGCGCTGGCGCACAACAACAGTACAAGGACCCACCGGAGGCAATGCTGCGCATTCTTGATGCGCCGCCAGCCCCGACCGGCACCGTGAGCCCTGACGGACGGTGGATCGTCGTAGCGGCGCGCGAGCCCGCGGTCACCACGATTGCAGACATGGCCGAGCCCACGCTGTACCTGGCCGGCATGCGCGTGCATCCAGTGGCGGGACACCGAGTGGATACAGTCGGGATACGGTCGATGGTGCTCAGGCCAGTCTCTGGTGGCGCGGCCCGGACGGTCCCGGTGCCGACCGGTGGACGCATAGCCCAGTACGCGTGGAGCTCCGACGGACGCACGATCGCATATACCACCGTGGATCACGGGCTCGCGACGGGTATACAACTCTTCCCCGTCGCGGCGGGACAGCCTGTTTCGATAGCCGCGCCGACGCTGAGCGGCAAGCTGGGAGCGCCCATGTGGTCGCACGACGGACGCTACGTTGCGTTCACGGAATCGACGCGAGACGGCACCGCACTGTGGATGGCTAACACCGCGACCCACAGCGCGCGTCGCGTAACACCCTATTCCGTGAACACGGTGACTGGCGGCTGCGACTGGATCGCGCTCACGACTGAGGCGCTCTGCAGCATGAACGTCGCCGACCGCGGGGCACCGCCACCAGAAGGCGTAGCGCCCACCGGTCCTATCGTGCAGGAATCGTACGGCCGTAGCGCCCCTGTGCGGACGCTGGAGTATCTGCTCAAGTCGCCACATGACGAAGCGCTGTTCGACTACTACTTCACCAATCAGCTCGCACGCGTCACGCCAGAAGGAAGCATCACGCCGATAGGCAAGCCAGGTGTGCACGTACGCACGGAGCCGTCGCCCGATGGGAAGTGGCTCCTGGTGCGCACGGTGCATCGTCCTTACTCGTACCAGGTCACGCTGGGCGATTTCCCAGTCCGTGTCGAAGTGCAATCGCTGGATGGAACTGTCGCGCGGCTGGTGACGGATCACCCGCTGGTGGACGACGTCTCCAGTGCGCGTGATGCGGTTGAGGCGGGAGTGCGCACGGTTGGGTGGCGCCCGGATGTACCGGCCACGCTGTACACCGTTGAGGCACTGGACGGCGGCGATCCGCGCAAGGCCGTCGCGAAGCGCGATCGCGTGAGCCTGATCCAGGCACCGTTCACCGAAGCGCCTCAGCCGCTCTTCGATACCGAACTGCGATATCGCGGGGCTGAGTGGATGACGCCCGATGTCGCATTGGTGAGCGAGGGGTCATCGCGCACCGCCAAGCTGCGCACGTGGATAGTGAATCCGTCGGCGCCAGCGTCCGCCCAAGCTTCCGCGCACATGTTGTTCGACCGAAGCTCGGAAGATCGGTACCGCGATCCGGGGCAGTTTGTGCGTGTGTACGACGCTGCAGCCGATCGCGAGGTCCCGTTACAGTCTGCCGACGGACACACGATGTATCTGCGCGGAGACGGAGCATCTGTCGAGGGTGACAGACCGTTCCTGGACGCGATCGACATGCGGAGCGGCGCCAAGAAGCGCGTGTGGCAGAACACGGGGGCGGACTACGAGTACGTCGCCTCGCTCACCGATCCCGCGGCACATGTGTTCGTGACGCGTCGCGAGACGCCGACCGAGCCGCCGAATTTCTTCAGACGCAATTTGACGGCGGGAACGGCGACGCAAATCACGCAGCTGTCCGATCCCGCGCCGGCGTTTGCGGGCGTTACGGGGAGGCTGATCACGTACACGCGCGCCGATGGCGTGAAGCTGTCAGCGACGATGTACCTGCCGGCGGGGTACACCAAGGCTCAGGGCAAGCTCCCGTTCTTTTTCTGGGCATACCCGCGCGAGTTTCTCTCGGCCGACGCAGCATCGCAGGTGCAGGGATCACCGTACCAGTTCAAACGCCCGTCGCTTCCCCGCGACCGGCATCTGCTTCTACTTGCACAGGGGTACGGAGTGCTGGACGGGCCAACGATGCCCATCGTTGGCAAGAATGGCAAGGAGCCGAACGACAGTTATATCGCACAGCTGGTGGCGAGTGCCAAGGCCGCGATTGACGCGATCGACTCGCTAGGGGTGGGCGACAGGAACCGCGTTGCGGTGGGCGGGCATTCGTACGGCGCGTTCATGACGGCGAATCTGCTGGCGCACTCCACGCTGTTCCGCGCTGGCGTGGCGGAGAGCGGTGCATATAACAGAACGCTGACACCGTTCGGCTTCCAGGCGGAGCCCCGCACATTCTGGCAGGCGGAGGACATCTACAACACGATGTCGCCGTTCGACTATGCGGACAAGATCAAGACACCGATCCTGCTCATCCACGGCATGAACGATGATAACTCCGGCACGTTCCCGATCCAGTCGGAGCGCATGTACGCGGCGATCAAGGGGAACGGCGGCACCGTGCGCTACGTTCAGCTGCCGTTCGAACCGCACCCGTACACTGCTCGCGAGAACGTGCGGCACGTGATGTGGGAAACGGCGACGTGGTTGGACAAGTATGTGAAGAACGCAACGCCGGTGGCGAATACAGGGCGGTGATTGGTAGCGGGGGGGGGGGGGGGGAGGGGGGGAGGCGCGGAAGGGGGGGGGGGGGGGGGGGGGGGGGGGGGGGGGGGGGGGGAGGGAGGG
>JBPCQO010000305.1:0-3568 GCA_050998035.1 Gemmatimonadaceae bacterium
CGCTCAGTTGTGGTGGGGGGGGCAAAGAAAAAAAGAGGGGGGCAAAAAGGGGGGGGCGGGGGGGGCCGGTTCGCACGTTCCCCCCCCCCCACGTCGCAATTCAGGGTTTGAGTTGTGCTGACTGCACGCAAAAGACTCACCTCGCTGCGCTACGCCGTCTGGCACACCCGTGGCAATTATCGACTGCTGACAGGCAGGAATACTCATTTAGAGCAAAGAGGCCAGATGTGGCCAAAACAGAGCATATCCACAAGGAGCTGCGGGCACTCAGATGGTACGCCGCTGTAACGACCTTAGTTTCCGCCGTAGCGCGCCTCGCCTTTGGCGTTCTCGGGACTGCCGAAGGCCACCTGATTGATAGGCGTGAAGAGGAAGCCGAGCGCTAGGCGTACTCGATGACCTTTAGGAAGCACGCTCTGAGGCGGGGAGGGCTTTGCAGACTGAAACGATAGGTAACCCGACGAACAGGATATGGCCGATCAGCTGGGTCCACCAGCGGGCCGTGATCGCTGGCGGGCGATGTAGCAGTATAGGAATGACCGCCAGCGACATCACCATCCAGATGAACGGCCCGTATAGCGAGGCAATCTTCAGCACTCCGTATGGAGAGCTGAGCAGGCGACGAATCCAGCGCGAACGATCGATGAGACCGAGAAACACGGCCGACCATCCCAGGGCGACTCCCAAATGCATGAGCACGCCGAGAGCCGCCGTTTCGATGCCGCCATCGAACGTCGTCTGGCCGAGCACCACCCCAGCCACTCCTTGAAAGAGACGCATCACGGTGGAGTGGTAGAACGCCACGCTCAACACACTTGAGAAGAGCCCGTCCGTGACGGCGGTCAAGACGCCCGCGAGCACGAGTAGCGAAAGGGCAGAACGATTGTTGTGTCCTAATTCTTGAGGGATAGGCACGTGTGGTCTCAGCGTCAGAGTGGCCTGGCAATGCTTCAGCACCTATCGCCGTTATAAATACAACGATCGGCCTCTTCCAGGATCTTCATCTTATAGGCCGCGGTGAAGCGGCGCCTTCCCGGCGTCGGTGACACCCTGTGCCGAGTGCTACAACTGAAACTGGAGCAAGAGCGATCGATATAATTCCTCGTCCTCTGGCGTAAGCCAACGAAAACGCCGGCTCGGGACTGGTCCCGAGCCGGCGTTTCGCTGCTGAACTGCGCCAGGTGGCGCGGCGAATCAGCCGTGGTGCGTCGTGTCGCGCGGAGCTCCCGCGGGCGGCGTGTTGGGGTGGCTGTCTGCCTTGCTATCGCCACCGCCCTTGGACTCGCCGTGCTCATCAACTCCGGTCCGGTGATCGTCCCTGAAGCCGTGGAACGCGTGCTCGATGTTCGCCATGATCTGCTCGGAGTTGGCTGGATTCCTTGGGTCGAGCACACTCCCGTTGCTGCCAGCGAAGAAGCGTGCGATGTCCACTGCGATGGTCAGGTTTGGCAGCTGACCACTGGCGTCTACGGTGACAGGGGTGGCGAATTCCACCTTCAGGTCGGCATCGTCGTCGGCGTTGTAGGTAAACGGGTGCGATACACCTGCCGAATCCACGTAGTTTCCGGTCACCCGGACGCTGACCCGGGCGAAGCTCGGGTTCGCCGTGATAAAGGCAGCGCGTGCGGCATCTTCGCTCGCCGTCCCGTTTTCACCATGGTCGCCTGAACCGCTACGAATCGCTGCGATCTCGAGCTGCATGCCGGAGTACGTGGCAGCCGGCACGGTGGTCTTGATCGCGGTAGTTAGCGCGCCGTTTACGGGGAGCGAGACCAGCATCGGCGTCTGTGAGACGTAATTGCAGCGCTTGAAGTCGCCCGGTCCCGGGCTACAGCTTCCGCCAAGGATACGCAGGCGCAGATTAGCGAGTACCGCCTGTACACCCGTGATCGTGACCGTGCGTGCGCCGCCGGCTGCCCCGCCCACCTGAATGTCGCGTGCGACGAGGCGAGATCCGCTGACAGGAACCGTGCTATTTGCAACGGCGAAGGACAATGAGATGGACTGGCTTCCGCTCGCGAGCGGGTTAGTGGTGCGATCAGCGCTACAGCCTGCCACGAGCGCGACCGCAGTCGCAACTGCCAGCAGTCGGGCAAAAGTAGGGGTCTGCCAAGTGCCTAGCAGCATGGGAGATGATAAGGTGCGGGCCAGCATCGCCGGACCGCAGCGGTCCAGAGGACGACGACATGGCGTTGGCAATCGCTGAGAGGACGCGTGGGTGGACCCGGGCGCAACCGCTTAACCATTCGTTTCTTGCCCCGCATCTTCCATCCCCGAGGCGGTCACGACCTCAGGTCGGGTGCGGCACGGCGCTCGCAGCTTGGCAGCGCCTGACCGGCAGACGGACGCACGCAAGAGACGGCACGGCCACACGCTGATACCGTCGGCTCGGCGAGTGCCGCGGCCGTCCCACATTTCTCAGAATAGGAACTCCATGACCGATCCCTGGTCGCTGGCAGGACGCACCGCAGTCGTGACGGGTGGTACGCAAGGCATCGGCCGTGCGATCGCCGACGAGTTCGTCCGCCTAGGAGCCGAGGTCCTGATTGTCGCCCGAAGCACCGCCGACACGGAGGCGTTCACGCGGACGCACAGCGAACGCGGGCGCACGGCGGTGGGACTTGCGGCGGACGTCGCAACCGAGGAAGGCCGCGATGCCGTCGAGCAGCGGTGTCGCGAGCTGTGGGGTCGGCTCGACGTCCTCGTGAACAACGTCGGCACCAACGTCCGCAAGCCGACGCTGGATTATACACTTGAGGACCTGCGCCGGGTTATGGCCGTGAATGTCGAGTCCGCCTTTGGGCTGTGCCAGCGCTGCTACCCCTTGCTCAAAGGGTCGACGGGTGGCTGCATCGTCAACGTGTCCTCGGTCTCGAGTCACACGGTCGTGCGCCTGACGACGGCCGCATATTCGATGTCCAAGGCAGCCATGGAGCAGCTCACGAACTACCTGGCCGTGGAGTGGGGATCTGACGGTATCCGTGTCAACTCCGTGCACCCCTGGTACATCCGCACTCCGCTCGCCGCGGCGGTGCTGGAGGATGCAACCAAGCGGGATCGGATTGTCTCGGTCACCCCGCTGGGCCGCGTCGGGGAGCCGGAGGAGGTCGCGCGCGTGGTCGCGTTCCTTGCGATGCCAGCAGCATCCTATGTCAGCGGCGTGAACCTGGACGTGGACGGCGCTTTCCGCACGGCCGGCGTCCTCTGAGGACATCGCTCGGTCTTCGCTCAGTTAACGTCCTCCTGGGACATCGTGAGAATCTCCGTAGCGACGCGCGCTTCGGCTTGCGGAGCCACCCTGCGATTCGGACATTCTTCTGATGGCCGAACATCGAGCCCGGATCACTTGGTAGGGCGGGATGGCAACGCCGGCCGGCCAGTGTCGTCAACGTTCAAGCATGTGGCCTAGAGTTCCTTCAGCAATTTGTACGTGAACTCGAGCTGATTGTAAAACTCCTTCACGCCGATGCGTTCGTTCAATCCGTGCGCGCGCGTATCCTCGACCTTGTTCGGATCGACGAACAGGCCGCTCACACCATACACCGGCATTCCGGCGTTGCGCAGGTAC
>JBPCQO010000043.1:0-9216 GCA_050998035.1 Gemmatimonadaceae bacterium
CGCGAAAGGAACCGCGACGTGGCGGCGTTGCGCCGGCTCCTGCGATGGGGAAGCCGACGCCCTAGATTTCGCGCGGTGGATACAGCCGCTAACCGGGCCATACGCTCGGTAACAATAGGAATGCTGATCAACACGGCCCTCGCGATCATCAAGCTGATCGCGGGGGTCGTGGGCCATGCGTCGGCACTCGTTGCCGACGCCGTCGAATCCATCTCCGACATCTTCTCGTCCCTCATCGTGCTTGGCGGATTGCACATCGCCGCGCAACCAGCGGACGACGAACACCCCTACGGTCATGGGCGCGCCGAGGCGTTAGCGGGCGCGGTGGTATCGCTGATGCTGATAGGCGCGGCGTTCGGCATTGCAGTGCAGGCCATCGCGCAGGTGCGCGCTCCGGTGCACACTCCAGCACCGTGGACGCTGGCGGTCCTCGTCGTGGTCATCATTACCAAGGCGCTGCTGGCTCGTGGCGTGCTGCGCGTGGGTGCTGATACCGGAAGCCGCGCGGTGATGGCCGACGCACAGCATCACCTGAGCGACGTCATCACGTCCGTCTCGGCGTTCATCGGCATCAGCATCGCGGTGATCGGCGGCAAGGGATGGGAATCCGCCGATGGATGGGCCGCACTCGTCGCATCGGTCGTGATCTTTTACAACGGCATACTGATGCTCCGTCCAGCGATCGACGATCTGATGGACCGCATCCCGGACAAGGACGTGGTGCAGCGCGTGTTCAACGCCGCGATCAGCGTGGACGACGTGTGCGCGATCGAGAAGCTCAAGATCCGCAAGGTCGGTCTGAACTACGCCGTGGAGCTACACGTGCAGGCCGATCCCGGGATGTCACTGCACGACGCGCACATTGTGAGCGGAAAGGTGAAAGGGGCTATAAGAGGAGCGATGCCGACGGTGGATGGCGTGCTGATTCACATGGAGCCGTACGAGGATCATGCGTGAAAAGGAGCGGCGTCCGTGAGTGATGCCGCACTCGCATTTTCAGTATCTCTTTGTGGTGGTCCGGCGCTACTTCCGAACCATCCAGATCACCGAGACGGAGTCGCTGCCTACGGGAATATGTGGGAAGACTGCAATAGCAGAAGCGGAGACGATGTCGGCATTCGTTCCCGCAACTGCGAAGTGGCGGGCAGCCGCGCCGGTGCTGGTATCTGCGTATGACTGTTGGATATGGCCGGCACTATCTATCATAAAAGCGAATGCGCGTTTGGGTCCCGGTGTTGCCGTTGCCGCACCAGGAAAACGCGATGCTATGGCTGCCTGTACTGTAGCGACCGAGACGTTCGTCTGTAGAACGGAGGAGACGCTCGTGTCGGGAAAGACAGCGACACTGGCCCGCCCATTTCGTATGGTCACGTGGCGAACGACAAAAGGCTCGCGGTGCATCTGCTTGCGTAGTCGCGCGAGCGTGTCACGCGTCGCGGCCAGCGATGCGCTGATCGTGGAATCAATCGCGCTATTTGTCCCGGTGTCAGCATAGATCTGCGCATGCGGTGTCGCTTTGAGTGGGGAACTCTGCGACATCCCCGGCCGCGGGAGTAACACGACGGCGGCTACAAGCGCTCCCGCAAGCGTCGCGCAAGCAACTGCACGGGCAGGACGGTGCGACGGTGTACGGTTGGTCATGGTCCGGATTCTCCATTCGAGAATTGATGTTGGGTACGACAACGCGAGGACAGGTGCTCGCGTGGTCCTGCTGCGTTCCCCGACCGTTATCAGAAGAGTGGCGTAGCAGCGCGCATTCCCGGTGCGGGCGAGTACTCGTGCATCACAGTCCCCTTCGACCGCGCGCCGCAACTGGCGCAACTGCAGCCACAGCACCGGATTCCACGGCGCGAACGCGACCGCAGCCAGAGCTGCGAGCAGGAGCCACGGATCCCGAGCAATCACGTGCTCCCGCTCGTGTGTCACCGCCAGCGAGAGTTCGTCGGAATTCAGATCCAGCGCCCACTCGGGGAGAACGATCCACTGGCGGCGAATGCCGACCACTGCTGGTCCGGTGTCGGTAGAGATCAACACGCGCTCACCGCATACCGTCTGACTGCGCCACGTTCTGCGTGCTGCGCGTAGCCTCGCCCTTGCCACCGCCATGACAAGGAGAAACGCAACAGAGGTAATCGCCCACACGGTGGCGATGGCCGTATCCGGGGTGGCGGGCATAGTACTTCCGGGTGCAGTAGTCGCCGGCGCTGACAGCGCGCTCACAGCGTCGATCATGTTGTACGTGACCGCCGTAAGACGTAGCGCGCCGCTCTGCACTCGCTGGGGAACGCTGCGCGCCACCAGCGGCGCGGCGACGGAGCAGACAAGCGCCGCGATCCAGCACCACCGCGTCGGGATCTTGTACAGCGTGCAGAGTTGGGCGCATGTCCCGGCAACACCCGTGATCAGCAACGACAGCACGATCGCGTACAACATCCAGGAGATCATTCTTCGTCCTCCCCTTCACTCAGCCGCTCGTCCAACAGCTGCCGCATGCGCCGCAGCTCATCGTCCGAAAGACCGCGGTCGCTCACCAGCTGCGTCAGGAGCAGCTCCGGCGATCCGTTGAAGAGTCCACGCAGCAGCTTGCTCACTGCGCTGCGCTCCGCGCTCTCCCGCGCCGCTATCGCGTGATACCGGTACGAGCGCCCCTCTTCCAGGTGGCGGACGTGCCCCTTCTCCTCCAGAGTGCGTAACACTGTCAGTACGGTGGTATATGCCAGATCGTCCTCCAGCTCCCCCCGCACCTCGGCGACAGTGCACCCGCCGCTCTCCCACAGAACCCGCATTACGTCCAGCTCTCGGTCGGTAAACTGCACGGCAATCTCTCATAACTAGATAGCTAGTAGATAATACGGCATACCCGGACCGGTGTCAACTAGAGAGATAGTTACTAACCGGCTGGACCGGCGGCTCTGATTGTCCGCCTATCAATCCCGACCATATAAATTGCTGGGATGTTGAATCCCTCCTCATGCGCACGCGGCAGCGCTCGGTCTGCACCCCCGGCGGCGTCTCTGGCCATGTTCGCGCTGCTGGCGTCGCTCGCGCTCGGTGGCTGTCACGCCAGCGTCGTCACCGGTACCGCCGATAATGCGATCTACAACGCCAGCTACGTTGGCGCCGGCGCCATTGAGAGATCGCCGGCCGGATACGCCAGCGCTGCATCGCAACCCACCGTTGTGACGCTTACCCTGTCGACGCTCGGTTCGAATTTCAGCGGCAATCTTACCAACGTTCTCAAGACGGACTCAACCAGCTACGGCGGTGGCGTGGCGGGCCGGGTAACCCCAGCCGGCGGCGACTTTACGTATGTACAGAGCGGCTGTCAGGGAACGCTACATGGATCCTTCGTCCTCAACGATGGCGGCACCATCTCCGGATCGGCCGCCGGGAGGGACTGTGGAGCGGGTGCGACCGGGGACAACGTGCGGATCTCATTCACGAATTTGGTGCGACAGTAAGTGACGCATATCTTTCGGCTCATGAAGACCTCTCGCTTTATGGCTCTCGCCACCATGGTTACCCTGGTCACGTCTGCGACGCTCGCAGGGTGCGGTGGTGCTGATTCTCGCGACACGGATCGGACATCGCTGACGGCGAACGAGCCGCACGACGTCATGTACTTCGACTCCACGGCGCTCCCGGTCAAGGTAGCCAGCACCGGTGGCGGCGGGGCGGCAAATGGCGCGGAGGTCTTCACCCGGTGCGCGGTGTGCCATCAGGCTAGCGGGCTCGGACTGGCAGGCGCGTATCCACCGCTTGCAGGCTCCGAATGGCTGGTGAACAACCCTGAAGTCCCCATCCGAATCGTGCTGCACGGCCTGCAGGGGCCGATCACCGTCAAGGGCGCCTCCTTCAACAACGCCATGACCCCGTTCGCCGACCAGCTGTCCGACGCGGAGATCGCCGCCGTCATCACCTACGAGCGCTCCACGTGGGGTAACAACGCATCCGCCATCACGGCAGACCAGGTGAAGGCGGTGCGCGAGGCGACCAAGACGCAGACAGCACCGTGGAAGCCGGCTGATCTCCAGGGGCTGATCAACGGGAAGTAGGACGCGTAGCAGATAGTGTTACGATTCGGTATGGTGAATGACAGATCACTGCCTCCGCTCGTCTCGACCGAGTGGCTCGAATCTCGGCTCGGCGCGTCGGACATCCGAATTGTAGACGGCTCCTGGTATCTCCCAAGTGACAATCGGGACGCCGCGCGCGAGTATGCAGCGGCGCACATTGCGAGCGCGGTGTTTTTCGATCTCGATGCGTCGAGTGATCGGTCGACACCGCTGCCGCACATGCTGCCATCGGCCGCCGAGTTCGCGACGCGGATGAGCGGACTCGGGCTGGACGATGCAAGCGACATCGTCGTCTACGACGGGTCGGGTACCAACCTGAGCGCCGCGCGAGTGTGGTGGATGTTCCGCGTGTTTGGACACCGGTCAGTGGCCGTACTGGATGGCGGCTTTGGCGCATGGCGCGCCGAGGGACGGCCGATGGAGTCCGGGATAATAGTACCGACGCCCGGCACATTCACCGCGCAACTGGATACCCGTCGGGTGCGAGATCTCGACATGATTCGCGCGAACATCGACAGCCGACATGAGCCGGACCATGAACAGGTCATCGATGCACGCGGCGCGGCCCGGTTCACCGGCGCGGCGCCGGAGCCCAGGGCAGGAATGCGTGGCGGTCACATCCCAGGCAGTCTGAATTTCCCGTACACGGAAGTCGTGTCACCGAACGGCACTGTGCTCCCTCCCGATGTGCTCCGCCAAAAGTTTGGCGCGATCGGCGCGGACCTGGCCCGGCCCATCGTGCTCACCTGCGGCTCGGGCACCAGCGCGTGCGCCCTCGCGCTCGCCCTGGAGCTGCTCGGCGCGCCGGAGGTTGGGTTGTACGACGGGAGCTGGGCCGAGTGGGGCGGCCGCGCGGATACCCCGATCGAGCGAGGTGGCTCGAGTTGAATGGATCTCACAACGGATTACGCACGGCTCACGGAGTAGCTACCGCGTACTCCTGGGCGTACATCTGGCTCACCCGGACTGCGTACGATAGAAGCAGCGGTCCAAGAATCAGTCCGAGCAGACCGAACAGACGCAACCCGCTTAGTACGCCGAGCAGAGTGATGAGCGTAGGCAACTGTGCGTAGCGCCGAAAGACGAGCGGACTCACAAAGCCAGTGATATTTCCGGCGATGCCACCCGATCCGATCGCCATGACGATCGCCGCGATCGGCTGATGCCGGAAGAAGAGGAAGAGGGTAGCGGGTAGCCACACCGCTGTGCTACCGATTACCGGAATTACTGACGTGATAGCGGCGGCCACTCCCCAGAAGAGCGTGTTAGGAAGACCAACGAAGTAGAACAGTGCGCCGATGATCGCGCCCTGCAGACCGGCGACCATGGACATTCCAATCACGGTTGCCAGCGTTACACCTTTGAAGTGAGTGAGCAGCTCATCGCTGTGTTCGGCGCTGAATGGAATGAGTGGCTTCACGCGTCTCCAGAAATCTCCGCGGCCTGGCAGCAGAAAGGCGAGGCAGAGACACGCGATGGCGAATTGCAGAAGGGCTCCGGCAAGCCCCCTCGCCAAGTCCAACGCCATGCCGGAGCTCCACGCAATGAGAGCTCCGCTTCCCTCCGCGACTCGGGTTCCCAGATCGACACCCGCGATCTTCACTCGCGCGTACGCCGCGAGCTCGGGACTGGTCTGCGCGTTACGGAAGACTTCCTGCGCCTGACCGGTCAGCTCCAAGCCCAGCCAGATCAACGGAAGCACGACGAGGCCGAGCAGCATCAGGATTACGATCGTAGTGGCGAGGCCGCCAGGCATGTAGCGCTTGAGCCGGTCATACAGCGGCCCGGTGAGCACGCACAGAACGAACGCTGAAAGAATGCCGACCGAGAAGGGAAGCAGCGCGTATGCTGCACCTGCGATCAGCATGAGAACAATGAGCGTCGCCCGATCGCGGGGTATGTCGAGGACTCGCATTGGAGAGACGCTTTTGTTAGGGACGGACAGCTGTCAGCGGGAAATCCTAAACGACGGTCGTCCCGTGTTCTTGTGTGCGTGCTTGTGGCTCGCAACTGGCATGCCGGTATTCAGGATCACAGCCCGCATCGCCGGCTCTTATCGTCCGGTCTTTCCAAGGATATCCATGTTCAACCTGCAAGTCATCGTCGCAAGCACGCGCCCAAGCCGTCAGGGCCCCCTGCTCGGCGCATGGTTTCTCGAGCGTGCGCGAGCACACGGGAAATTCAATGTCGAGCTGGTGGACCTGGCGGAGGTCAATCTCCCGCTGCTCGACGAACCGATGCATCCACGACTGGCGCAGTACGAGCAACAGCACACCAAGGCTTGGAGTGCGATCGTGGACAGGGCTGATGCCTTCGTCTTCGTCACGCCGGAGTACGACTATAGCGCGCCGGCGTCGCTCGTGAACGCGCTGCAGTACCTCGTGAACGAGTGGGCTTACAAGCCCGTGGGCTTCGTGAGCTATGGTGGCGTCTCCGCCGGCACCCGCGGCGTGCAGGTGACCAAGCAGATCGTCACGGCGCTCAGGATGATGCCTCTGCCCGAGGCCGTCGCGATCCCGTTCTTCACGCAGCACATAGACAAGGAAACGGGGACGTTCGACCCTGGCGAGACGCAGGAGAAGGCGTCCGTCGTGATGCTCGACGAGCTGCTCAGGTGGACCGGTGCGCTCAAGCAGCTGAGGTGATGTGCGTTTCCTTGCTCGCGGGAAAACACTCCGGAAACCACTATAGAGGAGCCGGTGTCCAAGAGACATGTTCTCAACGCTAGCCTTCGTCCTATTCGCGCAGACGTCGATCTCGGTAGGGATCGGAGCACCAACAAATCATAAGGACAGCGTGCGCGCCGCACTGCACAGGTCGCACGACGATTCCGTGGCCGCGCGGCGCGACTCCGTGCGCACGGTACATGATTCGGCCGCGGCGGTACGGCGACGTGCCGCGCTGATACAGGTAACGCCTGCACTGCTGGCCACAGCCTTCAGGGACCCCGCGGCGAGGCTGCTGTTGGAGCGCGCTCGCACCGCTCGACTGGCGCAGGACTCGTCGCTGAAAGCGTACGATGCCACCACATACGAGCGTCTCTCTGTGGGGATGAAGCTGGGGAGCTTCGGGCGCGACCGGCTACTGCTGCGCACAGAGCGATCGTCACGGGTGCGGTGGGAGCGAGGCAAGGGTGCCATCGTCGACGTCACCGGCGCGCGCAGCGCCATGCCGATGATTGACGGAATGCAGACGTCCGTAAACATCGGCGACGGGCAGCTCCCGATCCCGTACTTCCCGGGCCGTGAATCGCTTTGGATCGGGTCTGGACTGGCCCGCGCCGACGTCAGCGCGAGCTCGATGATCCATCCACTCGCCGCGGGCGCGGAGGCATACTACACGTACGCTACCGGTGATTCGCTATCGCTGCAGCTTCCGGCTGGGCGCAGGATCGTAGTGCGTGAGTTGCGCGTGCAGCCGCGTATGACCAGATGGAACGTGGTCGTGGGATCGCTCTGGTTCGATAGCTCGAGCGGCCAGCTGGTGCGTGGCGTCTTTCGCATGGCGGAGCCGATGGATCTACTGGCGGGCGCGAAGGAAGAGGCCGGTGAAGATCCGAAAAGTGAAATTCCTGTCCTCATGCGTCCGCTGTTCACACCGATGACGGGCGGCATCGATGTCATCACCGTCGATTACGGTCTGTTCGATGGCCGCTTCTGGCTTCCGCGCGCGCAGACAGCCGAGGGTAAGGGGCGTATGGGTGTGATGCGAGTACCGTTCGACATCACGCAACGCTTCGAATACGCTGACGTGAACGGCGACGTCGAGGTGCCCGCGATTCAGCTCACCGTCGCGGATACGGCGCACACCGCTGGCGCTATCGGCGACCGCCGCACCGCGCGTGAGACGGCGTGCAAGAACGGCGCTGTTGATCGCGTGTCGCGTCGGTCACGATATGACCACACGCTGGACGTCCTCGTGCGCGTACCGTGCGATACGGCCCTGCTCGCGCACTCTCCGTCGCTGCCGAAGTCCATCTACGACACGCCGGACACACTTTTCAGCAACGGCGAGATGGATGCGCTCGTCGCGAGTGCACTGTCGTTGGGCCGACAGGGTGGCACGGCGCATCGGCCGCCCACAATTGGCTATGGACTGGCATACACGCGATATAACCGCGTAGAGGGACTGTCGACGGCGATCGATGTGCGTCAGGACGTTGGCAACGGATACAATGCCCATGCCCTAGCGCGGCTCGGGATGGATCTATCGCCAGACGGCGAGATCGGAGTGTCGCGCACGAACGGTAGGGAGACGTACACGGCCAGTGTGTATCGTCGCCTCAATTCGGCCAATGATTGGAATCGCAACCCATTCTCGCTCGGCGCCTCCCTGTCAGCTCTGCTCCTGGGCCACGATGACGGCGTGTACTACCGCTCGTGGGGCGGCGAAATTGTGCACGAGCAGCAGGGCGGGCTGGTGGATACGTGGCGGGTGTTCGCCGAGCATGAGTTCGATGCGCGGGTACACAGCAGATTTTCACTCGTGGGAAAGCTCGACGGCGGGTACTTCCCGGACAACATCGACGCGACCAACGGCTCGATTGTGGGTGCGGCCGTGGCGAAGCGCGGATCGCTGGGCACCGATCCGCGCGGAATACGTGCGCTCAGCGACGTCCAACTTGAAAGTGGCGCCGGCCATTTTGGATACGGGCGCGCGATGGGCGATGTGACCGTGATGCGCCCCGTGGTAGGCGGGGTGGACGCTGCGCTGACGCTGGGCGGCGGTAGCTCGGTGGGTAGCGTCCCGACGCAGCGGCTGTGGTACCTGGGTGGTTCGTCCACCGTTCGGGGTCAGGACGTCGGGGTTGCGGTTGGGAACGCATACTGGCTATCCCGGCTGGAGCTAGCGTTCGGGAGTGTCGCCGCTAGGCCGGTCATTTTCGCCGATGGTGGCTGGGCTGGAGACCGGAGCCGGGTGACTGAGGGAGTGATTCCAGTGAGCGGAGCTGGCGTTGGGGGATCGTTCCTGGACGGTCTGGTTCGTGTGGACGTTGCGAAGGGAATCCGGCCAGTGGGCGGGGTTCGCGCGAGCTTGTATCTGGACACCCGCTTCTAGACCGGCTAATTTCAAGGGTTCTACCCGTCACGGGTAACCATGCGCCGGAGGGCACATTTCCAAGGAAGATCTGATTGAACTT
>JBPCQO010000045.1:0-3285 GCA_050998035.1 Gemmatimonadaceae bacterium
CGGGCATCTCTGCTCTGTCACGTATCGCGAGGCAACTGCGCTCGGGATCGACAACCTCGAGCACGGGTTCTTTGTCTCCACCGATTTCGTGGCCGACAAGAAGCCCGGTGTATGTCCCGGCCAGGCCGTAGGGATGGCAACGATCGCGCAGGTGGACCCGAAGAGCGCGGCGTTCAAGTCGCTCGTGGACGACCTGATCGCGCATCACGTCGCGCTGACGTCCACGCTTCCGGTGTTCGAGACGTTTACACCGGGGCAGCCCATGCCGCCAGGGCTGGATGTTCTGGATCCCATTCTCAAGCAACAATTCGAGCAACGTTACGCGGCCACGCAGCGCAACCCGAATTCGATCTACCCGGCACTCTTTGCCAATGACCGCGCCATGGAGTTGCAGTTCGTGCGCGCGGGCGGGCTACTGCTGGCCGGCACCGATCCGACCGGCGGTGGAGGAGTGATTCCCGGCTACTCCGACCAGCGCGAGGTGGAGCTGCTGGTTGGAAGCGGGTTCACCCCGGTGGAGGCGATCAAGATCTGCACGCTCAACGGCGCCACCTACCTGGGGAAGGCTGGCCGGATTGGCTCCCTCGCCTTTGGGAAGCAGGCTGACCTGGTGGTGATCCGCGGCGATCCAGCAACGAACATCTCAGCCATTCGCAACGTGGAGATGGTATTCAAGCAGGGCGTGGGATACGATCCAGCCAAGCTCATTGCGTCAGGGAAAGGAAAGGTGGGGCTGTTCTAGGGACGTGTCATGCGGAGCATGGCCGGAGCGTTTCTGCGCTTCGGCTACGATCCCGACGGAGTATTGGCGTAACGACAATGGTATCCCATCCCCGACATCGCATTTCCCTAAACACCGTGCTAGTTGCTGACGTTCTTGGCCGCTTTTAGTAGAAGCTGCCACACTTGCGCGACGTTCCGCTGCTCGGTTCGGATGTTCCCGATAGCGAGTCGCAGGGCGAACTGCCCGCTGAGTTTCGTGTGTGAGAGGAACGCCTCTCCGGTCGCGTTGACCCCGTCTAGAATCTTCTGATTCAACGAGTTCCGCTCCTCCTGGCTTGCACCTTCCGGCGCATACCTGAAGCACACCAACGAGAACGGATGCGGCGCCATAAGCTCCCACTCGCGCTCTAGCTCCACCCACGTCGCGAACTCCTGCGCGAGCCTCACGTGCTCACGAATGCGTGATGCCAGTCCATCTGTCCCAAACGACCTCATCACCATCCAGAGTTTGAGGCTCCGAAACCGCCGTCCCAGCTGCACCCCATAGTCCATCAGATTCACCACCTCGTCCTGCTCCCGCGTCACCAGATACTCGGGAACGAGCGAGAATGCGCGCTTGAGTACGCTCGGATCCTTAACCCAGAATGCAGAGCAATCCACCGGCGTGAACAGCCACTTATGCGGGTTCACCACCAGTGAGTCGGCGCGATCGACACCATCCAGATAGTGCCTGAGTTCGGGGACGATACCTGCCGCGCCGCCGTACGCGCCATCCACGTGCAGCCATATGTCCTCGCGCTCGCAGATATCAGCGATGGCTGGAACGGGGTCGATGCTGGTGGTGCTTGTGGTGCCTACCGTCGCGACGACGGCGATGGGAATGAAGCCTCGCTCGCGATCCGCACTAATCGCCGCTTGGAGAAGATCCGGCCGCATCCGGAACTCGTCGTCGACGCCGATGTGCACCACGTTTTCGTGCCCGAAGCCGAGGGTGATCGCGCCCTTATCGACGGAGGAGTGGGCCTGTTCGGAGCAGTACACGCGGAGCGCGGCGATGTCGCTACGGCCGGCCAGACCACGCTCGCGGACGTCGAGATCGGCGCTCTCGCGCGCGGCAGCCAGGGCCAGCATTGTCGATATGCTGGCGGTGTCGTTGATCACACCGAACCATCCCGGTTCAAGTCCGATGGCCTGACGTAGCCAGTCGAGCACAACGATCTCGAGCTCGGTCGCGCTGGGCGACGATTTCCAGAGCATCGCGTTGGTGTCGAGCGCGGCGGCTAGCAGTTCGCCTAATATCCCGGGCACCGACGCACTGATCGCGAAATATGCGAAGAACGATGGGTGATTCCAGTGCGTGATGCCTGGAACGATCACCCGCTCGAAGTCCTCGATAATGCGGCCGACGGGCTCGCCCGTGGTGGGTGGCGAGCTGTGAAGCGCGGCGCGAATGTCGCCAGGCGCGACCTGCGACAGCACCGGATAGCGCTCGGGGTGCTCCAGGTAGCTCGCTATCCATTCTATGAGCTGATGACCATGCTCCCGGAAGACATCGGGTGATAAATCACCGGTAACCGGAGGCAATGTAGGTACTGGATGCTGAGTCTTGGTCGTGTTGGTGGTCATGTCGGTGGTCGTCTTCTGGTCACGCCGGGCGAATGGATGTGAAATAACTACGGAATCTATAGTGGATTGCACACGATCTTCCGCTCGCCTACCATCAGTCACACGTTACGCGCCGCGGTGGTAAACTGTCACGATTCAGAGTCGTAGAAGCACGCTAGAAACATGACAGAGACACGACCAGCCGCGCCCGTCGCGGAAGCCGAAGAGACCACATGACTGAAACTTTTCTGGTAGCGGTAGCGCTGCTCATCGTCGGGGTTGGCCTGGGGTGGATGACGGCCACCCTCCGATGCCGCACTACCACCGGCGCCTTGCAGACCAGGATCGCTGAGTCGAACGCGAAGCTGGATGCGCGTAACTTGGACGTCGAGCGCCTGCAGCGCCGGGCGGAGGATTTGGGCGCCGCCGAGGTCAAATGTGCCGCCCTCTCTGCGCGACTCGATGCCGAGCGCAACAGCTCGGCCGACAAGATCAGCGCGATGGAGAGTGCGGAGGCGCGGCTGCGCGAGACGTTCGCGGCACTTGGCGTGGAGGCGTTACGGCAGAACAGCGAGTCGTTCCTGCAACTGGCCCGCACCTCGCTGGGCGAGATGCAGCAGGCGACAGCGTCGGATCTCGATTTGCGTCAGCGCGCCATTGGCGAGCTGGTGACCCCGATCAAGGAAACGCTTGAGAAGATGGGCGGTACGCTGCACCAGGTGGAGCTCGCACGGGTAGGATCGTACGAGTCGCTGATCGAGCAGGTGCGCGCGATGAGTGAGACGCAGCGCGAGCTGAGTGGGCGGGCGAAGCATCTCACGGATGCGCTGCGTGCGCCCACCGTGCGCGGCCGATGGGGCGAGATCCAGCTCAAGCGTGTGTGCGAGATGGCGGGGATGCTGGACCACTGCGACTTCACGGAGCAGGAGAGCGTGCAGACCACTGATGGCAAGCTGC
>JBPCQO010000147.1:0-14854 GCA_050998035.1 Gemmatimonadaceae bacterium
TCTCGCGCTCGCAGCTCTCGCTTGTGCCGCAGGCTCGGCTCAGGCCCAGAACGCGAAAACGCGCATCACGGTCATGACGTTCCAGAGCCAGGCGAAGGGGAACGGCGCGAAGGCAGCCGACGAACTCCGCGATCAGCTTGCCAAGCAGTTCGATTCCAAGGATGTGTACGTCCTTCCCACCAAGGACGTGACGAACACGCTTGAATCGTCCGGCTTCTCCGCGACCGAACCGCTGGCAGCAAATGACGAGAAGGCGCTGGCCAACCTTCTTCGTGCCGACGACTATCTCACAGGTCAGGTGAGCAAGTCCCCAACCGGTGCTTTCCAGGTGGACGCGCGCCTCGTGAGCAGCCGCGATAACACCCTTTCGCAGGCACTTCCCCCCGCGATGAGCGGGAAGATTGGTGACGCGATGGACAACGTCGCCAAGTCGGCAAAGGCGGCGATGAGGCAGCTCGAGGGCGCGCAGACGTGTGTCGACAAAGCTCGGTCGGGCGATGTCGCAGGCGCCATTGCATCAGCACAGCAGGGTATCGCTGCGTATCCCAACGCCACGCTGGCGCGCCTCTGCATTGCCAACGTCTATTACTCCCAGTACGCCAAGGCGACCACACGCGCAGACTCCATGCGCCTGGCCGATTCGGTGCTGGCGGTAACTCGGGTCATCGCACAACAGGATCCCAGCAGCACGGCTGCGCTGCGGTTCAACGCTGAGTTGTACAAGATGCGCGGCGACAGCGCGCAGGCGCGTCAGACGCTCGTCGCTCTGATTCGCGCCGACCCGACCAACGACAAGCTCATCGGCCAGGTTGTGAACGAGCTGGCGGGTAGCGGTCATGCGCAGGATGCCGTGCCGCTGGTGAAGGAACTGCTAGCTCGAAACCCGGGCGATCCGCAGGCGCTCCGTACTGCGTTCCTAGTCTATCTCGCGGCCAACGATTGGCAGGGCGCGATCGTAGCGGGGCCCGAGTTGATCAGGGCTGATACGGCAGCGGCTGACAGTTCGTACTACGTCCGGATGGCGGGTGCTTACCAGAGCCTGAACCAGGCACCGCAGGCGCTGGCGACACTACAGGCAGGGACGCAGAGATTTCCCAATAACTCCACGCTGCTCCTGGCCTACGCATCGGGTCTCCGCAAGGCGGGACAGGGCGCGCAAGCTGGGGATATCATTCGCCGCTACATCGCGGCCAAGCCGAATGACCCGCAGGCGCTGCTCCTGTTGGCGGATACGTACGCTCAGGCAAATCAGCCCGATAGCGTGGCGATGGTGCTGGACCGTGCGGCAGCGCTCCCCGGAGGCGACAAGCACCTTCTGGCACAGTACGCTCTGGGTCAGGGGAACAATGCGTACAAGACTGCGAACGCCTCCAAAGATCGCGCTGACTTCCAGCGGGCGATCAAGCTGCTGCAGCTATCCGACCGGATTGAGCCGTCTACCGACGCGAAGTTTCTAACGGGCGCTGCGGCCTTCTCTATCGCGCAGAGTGCGGCGACAGATGCCAATGCTCAGAAGAGCTGCAGCCTTGCGCAGACCGCACAGAGCGCGTTGGGGCTGGCTGCGACTGGACTTCAGGCTGGAGCTTCGAACGATCAGTACAAGGCAGCCGCGGCACAGTATCTCACATATGTGCCACAGTTTCGCCCGGCTATTGACGCGCAGGTCAAGAAGTTCTGCCGATAGGGGATTCGCGCGAAGTGTGACGAGCACCACTGACTATCACCACTTAGTACCCGCCCCGGCACATTGCCGGGGCGGTTTTTTTGTATATTGGCATCCCGCCCTGTCTCCTGCCGTGCCTACTTGCCGCCGTTAGCTGAACAACCGTTTGAAAGTCGCTACCACGCCCCCGTGATGGCGCGCGAGGTACTAACCGCGCTGTCACGGAGCGGCACGGTGCTCGACTGCACCCTGGGTGGCGGGGGCCACGCGCTCGCGCTTCTGGAGCAAGGTGCCATGGTTACGGGAGTTGACCGCGACCCCGACGCGCTCCTGGCGGCCGCGGCGCGATTGGAGAGCTACTCCGAGTCTGGGCGGTTCCGCGCCGTGCGAGGGGACTTCACCCGCTTGGCTGAGATTGGCGAGATCGGCGTAAGCCGTTTCGATGGTATCCTCACCGACCTCGGCGTATCGTCATGGCAGCTAGACGCCGACGAGCGGGGGTTTTCGTTCCGTCCGGGAGTGGTGCGGGACATGCGCATGTCCGGCGAGGGGGTGGGGAGCACCGCCGCCGACGTCTTGAACGAAGAGACGGCGTCGGGTCTGGAGCGAATCTTCCGTGATTACGGCGACGAGCCCCGAGCGCGGAGGTTAACGGCTGAAGTGACCCGACGACGGGAACGCCGCCCTTTCAGAACCAGCGACGATTTCGTTGACGCGATCCGCGGCGCCCTGGGTGCATCTAGCGGGCCGGGAGATTTCGCACGCCTCTTCCAGGCACTTCGCATTGCGGTGAATGACGAGCTTTCTGGATTGGAGCGCGCCCTTCCCGAGCTGCGCGACCGGCTCACGCCGGGCGGGGTGCTCGTGGTGATCGCGTACCATTCGGGCGAGGACCGCCTCGTCAAGCATGCCATGCGTGACTGGAGCACTGCCTGCCATTGCCCTCCGAGGCAGCCGATCTGCATCTGCGGCGGGGTAGCCATCGGCAAGCTGGTGACGCGCAGAGCGCTGCGGGCTGACGCGCAGGAGATGGCGGTTAACCCACGCTCCCGAAGTGCCCGTATGAGAGTATGGCAGAAGAGCGATTAACCGCAAAAGCACCGCGAAAGCGGCGACCAAAGCAGCGACGCGGCCGCTCCGTGGTGGGCATGTTACTTGTGGGGTTCCTGATCGTCGCCTTCGCGGTGATCTGGCGGCGAAGCTATGGTATAACCCAGGCGCGGCGCCTTGGAGATCTGGACCGAACGGTGGTGCAGCTCGGTGCCGAGCGCGCGCGGCTTGCGGGTCTCATAAGGGACGAGTCGGGGCGCTCACAGCTCGCCCCCGCGGTAGAAAAGTTAGGTATGCGGGTGCCGGATGACCGGCAAGTCCGAATCATCCACCGATAGGATACTGGCTCTGCGTTCTCCCAATCGAATTGCGATCGTGCATGGCTCGCTGGTACTCTTCGCGTTGGCGCTCATCGTCAAGTCGGGATACGAGCAGCTTTATCGCGGCCGCTATTGGGCAAGTATCGGCAGACGGCAGCACTTCGCGTCATCCGGTCTTCCCGCGGCGCGCGGCGAGATCGATGATGCACACGGCGAGACGTTGGTGGAGAGTAGGGAGCTGGTTCGGGTGAGCGTCGCACCGCGGGAGGTACAGGACCGGCCGGCACTGGCCCGCGCGATGAGGCGCGCCGGTGTCGAGGCCAAGTGGGTTGCCATGGCGACGGATACCGCTCGTCGGTGGGTGGATGTGAAGGGAGTATTTCTACCGACGGAGATCGCGCCGGTTGCGCGGCAGCACGGCGTTTACGCCAAGCCTGTAATGGATCGCGTGTACGCCAATTCCAGCGGCATCCAACGCATTGTCGGTCGCGTCGGGCCCGACGGCAAGCCGCTGGACGGGATCGAGTTAGCGCTTGACTCGTTACTGCGCGGAGACACAACGTCCGTGCGAGTTGCGCGTGACAAGAGCGGCAAACCACTGGCCGCGCCGGATGGATCGGCGGAACCGCTCCCCGGAAATTCCGTCACGCTGACCATCAGCCGCGGGCTGCAGGACATCTGCGATCGTGCGCTCGCGGCGGCAGTTGATAGCCTGCACGCCACGGGCGGTGACATAGTGGTGATGAACCCGTACACGGGGGAAGTGCTCGCCCTGGCGAGCAGCCGCACAGACCCCGCGGCTGTAGCGAATACAGCGGTGACGGAGCCATACGAGCCGGGCTCCACGGTGAAACCATTCGTAGCCGCGCGGCTGCTTGCACTAGGGAAGGCGCGGCCGGACGAGACGATCAATACATTCGGTGGGCACTACACTATTGACGGGCGTACGATCAATGATGCGGAAGAGCACGGGGCAATAATGTCTCTCTCCGACGTTATCAAGCACTCGAGTAATGTTGGCATAGTTCGGTTCGCGGAGCGTTTGTCACCGCGTGAGAAGTACGAACTGCTCCGCGATGTTGGCTTCGGTGCACCGACCGCGGTGTTGCTGCCCGCTGAATCACCTGGCACGCTCCGCGAGCCTTCGCGCTGGTCCAAGCAGACTGCGGCATCGGTGATGATGGGATACGAAGTAGCGGTTACGCCGCTCCAGATCGTCGCGGCGTACAGCGCGATCGCCAATGGCGGCGAGCTGGTCGCGCCGCAAATTGTGAAGGAGATTCGATCCGCTGACGGCACTGTGCGCTACACGGCGCACCGCCGGGTGATCAGGCGCGTAATGCCTCCGGGGGTTGCGGCGACGATGCGGCAAATGTTGCGTGATGTGGTTACAGGCGGCACGTCCACCAAGGCTGATCTCGCCACGCTGGACGTGGCTGGAAAGAGCGGTACGGCACGTCGTAACGTGCACGGCCATTACGTACAGGGTTCATACACCGCGTCATTTGTGGGCCTCTTCCCCGAGGACAAGCCACAGTTCGTGGTGCTCGTGAAGCTGGACGATCCGCAGAACGGATACTTCGGTGGCGTGGTCGCGGGAGCGGTGACGAATGTGGTGCTGCGCGCGGCGCTCGCGGCGCGGAATGCGGCGCTTGATCTCGGTGAGCTGGCCACATCCGTGCACGCGCCGCGTCCCGACACGACCGCCGCTGGACGGAAAGCGGTTGAGAACAAACGCCTTGTTGCGGCGGCCGAGTCAGCCGCAGCAGCCAAGATTGCTATAGCGAAGGCAGCGGCCGCTCGCCTCGATAGCACACCAGATTCCAGCACACGCGACTCCGGCAGACGCGATTCCGCCAGACTGGTACCGCTTGCACCACTGGCGTTGGCAGATCCAGACCCGAGGACGGGCGAGTTCTACGTAGTGAAGCTGCCGGCTGTTTCGCACGTTGCGCCTCCGGCGTTGTCCAAGCGCCCGGTTCCAAACGTTGATGGTCTGCCACTGCGAAACGCGGTGCGAGCTCTTCATTCCGCCGGCTTTCGCGTGCAGCTGGTTCGGGGTGGCCCGCCGGGACCGATGCCCTCGGCAGGTACCGAGTTGAGTCCGGGGCGCGTGGTGAGAATTGGAGTACCACAATGACCGTTGCGAACCACGATCCGGCCGTTGCGGCCAAGCGCATTGCGATCGCTGAAGCGGCTGCTGCTCGGTACGGATTTCCCGCCCAATCGCTCCGTTTCCTCGGAGTGACCGGCACCAACGGCAAGACCACGACAGTAAACATTCTCCGCGCGCTGGTGGATACGCCGTCTGCTCCCAGCGCCTCAATAGGCACGCTGGGTGTACTGCTCGGACGCGACGGCGAGAGTATCGCCGGCGGCCTCGGCCTCACCACACCGGGCCCGGACGAACTCCATCGCGTGCTGCGCGATCTGGTGGAGCGGGGCGTTCGCACTGTCGCGATGGAAGTCTCGTCGCACGCGCTCGACCAGCATCGGGTGCACGGGATCCGGTTCGACGCCGGGGTATTCACCAATCTTACGCGCGATCATCTGGATTATCACGGCTCGATGGCTGACTACCTGAGAGCGAAGGCGCTGCTCGTTGGATACTTGAGCGACAGCGGGACGGCGGTGGTCAACGCGGAACAACCCGAGTGGCATGCGCTTCCGCCGGCCCCCCGTACCGTGACTTTCGGCATGCGTCAGGGCGACGTGCGCGCGATGAACATCACGTTCGATTCGAGCGGCAGCAGTTGGACGCTCACCTTTGGCGGAGCGGCCGAGCATGTGCGCCTTCCGCTACTGGGCGACTTCAACGTGGCAAACGCTGTCGCTGCAGCGGCTGCTGCGCTTGCAACCGGCCATCCGCTCGCACATGTGGCAGAGGCGCTGTGCACGATTCCGCAGGTCCCCGGCAGGCTGGAGGTGATCTCGAGCGCACCACCGGTGCTGCGAGATTATGCGCATACGCCGGATGCACTCGCTCGCTCGCTAGCGGCGCTTCGACCGTTCGTTTGGGGCCGCCTCATCCTTGTGTTCGGTGCAGGTGGTGACCGAGATTCCGGTAAGCGCCCGCTCATGGGGGCCGTCGCCGAAGCGGGCGCCGATCGGGTGATTGTCACGAGCGACAACCCGCGCACGGAAGATCCCGAGGCAATAATTGACGAGATCGAGCGCGGCATGACTGGGCCGCACGAGCGACTCTCCGGCAGACGCGATGCGATTTTGCGAGCGATCGAAATAGCCACTCAGGGCGACGTTGTTCTGCTTGCAGGCAAGGGCCACGAAACGTATCAGGTGATTGGTGCTGTGAAGCACCCATTCGATGAGAAGGAAGTGGTCAAAGAAATATTGGATCTCCGTAAGTGAGTTCTGAATTCTGGACGCTGGACCGAATCGCGGACGCGCTCGCCGGCAGCTGCGCAAGTCCGCCGCGCGGGAGGAGCGCAATTTCAGGCATCTCCACAGACACCCGTGCAGTTGCTGCGGGTGACTGCTTCGTTGCGCTAAGCGGCGATCGATATGACGCCCACGATTTTTTGGAGCAAGCGGTTGCCGCTGGTGCTGCAGCGCTGATTGTGAGTCGACCGCAGGCTCAGATTGCCGCGTTGAACGTTCCTGTCTTTGTAGTGCGGGACACCCTGATCGCACTAGGCGAGCTGGCCGGGTATCGGAGAGCCGCGTGGGGCAAACCCGCTGTCGGCATCGCTGGGAGCAACGGAAAAACAAGCACTAAGGATCTACTCAGCGCAGCGCTGGGGTCGCGCTTCACGGTGCACGCCACGCGCGGCAATCTGAACAACCGTGTTGGCGTCCCACTCACGCTGCTGGCGCTGCCCGACAGTGCGGACATTGCCGTCGTTGAACTTGGGACCAGCATCCCCGGTGAAATCGCGACGTTGCGAGAAATCGCGAAGCCCGACATCGTCGTGGTGACTTCGATCGCGGAGGAACACCTCGAGGGACTGGGCGACCTTGCGGGTGTACTCGCAGAAGAATCGGCGGTGTTCGATAGCAACTCGGTCGCCATCATTCCGGCCACGCATCCGGAGCTTCGCGAGCCGGCGACGCGAGCGCGCAAGCTGGTCGTGGCTGGTCTCGACAGTGGTGATCTTCGCGCGACGTCGTGGTCGATCGCCTCGGACGGGTCCGGGACTGCCGTTGTTGATGGAGTCGACCTGCACTCGCCGCTACGTGGCGTTCACAACCTTCGTAATCTGATGCTGGCACTTGCAGCGAGTCAGGAATTGGGACTGAGCACCGCGGACGCGGCGCGCGGAATCGCGCAGCTCACTCCTCCGCCCATGCGCGCGAGTTGGGAGAAGATCGGGCGTGCGCTCGTCATCAATGACGCGTACAATTCGAATCCGGGCTCGGCATTCGCCGCACTGGACATGCTCGCCTCCGCGCCCGGGTCTCAGCGCGTCGCGATACTCGGAACCATGCGCGAACTCGGTGCCAACTCGCGCCGTTGTCACGATGACGTTGCGCGCGCCGCGCTCGCGTCATGCGCGGATGTTATCGCCGGCATTGGCGAGTTCGCGGACTCGCTGGTGCGGCTAGCTCCCGCCGACCCCCGCGTGGTCACCGCGGCCGACGTCGGCGAGCTTTGGACTGCTCTTGAACCACGGCTCGCGAGCGAGCCCACAATTCTCCTGAAAGCGTCTCGCGGTGTGAAGCTGGAGCGCATTCTTCCTCTCATCTCAAGTTGGGCCACGCAAGCGTGTTGAATTATCTGCTCGTCCCGCTCACGTCATCCCTCGGATTTTTCCGGGTCTTCCAGTACATCAGTTTCCGCGCCGCGGGCGCGGCCGTAACGGCGCTGCTGCTGTCGTTCATCGTCGGGCCGCTGATAATCAGGCATCTGCGGCTGAACAGAATAGATCAGGTGGTGCGGGAGGGGACACCAGACTCGCATGCATCCAAAGGCCAGACGCCGACGATGGGCGGCCTCATCATTCTCGTTGCCACGATAGTTCCCACGCTGCTGTGGGCTCGGCTGAACAATAGGTACGTCTGGATTGGCATGTTCGTGATGCTCTGGATGGGAGCGATTGGCTTTCTTGATGACTATCTCAAGATCCAACAGAAGGCGCGCGGCGAAGTAAACCGCGGGCTCATCGAGAGCTACAAGCTTGTGGGCCAGGTGTCGCTTGGCCTGGCGCTCGGGTGGTACATGTGGCACTTCCCACTGTCGGGGCTGGCTGGCGCCTCGACCACTCTACCGTTCTACAAGTACGTCCTAATCACTCCGCTCGCCCCTGCGTTCGCTTGGGTGTACGTGCTGTTCGTAACCTTCGTCACCACAGGAACGAGCAACGCCGTTAACATGACCGACGGGCTCGACGGGCTCGCCGCGGGGCTGGTTGCGATTGCGACACTCACGCTGGCGATTTTCGCGTATGTAATAGGGCGGTCCGATGCGAGCCACTATCTCGGACTATTCTTCATGTTGGGAGCCGGCGAGCTGACGGTTTTCTGCGCGTCGATAATGGGTGCATGTATCGGTTTCCTCTGGTTCAACACATATCCGGCGCAGGTCTTCATGGGCGACACTGGATCACTTGCTCTGGGCGGAGCGGTTGGCGCGATTGCTGTGATGTTGAAGTCGGAGTTTCTGCTACTCTTCATCGGTGGCCTGTTCGCGGCCGAAATGGTGTCTGTAATACTGCAGCGGTATGTGTTCAAGTTCAGGCGTTGGCGCTACGGAGTTGACTACGCGCGGCAGCACAGGGTCTTTTTGCGAGCGCCGCTGCACCATCACTTCGAGATGAAGGGGTGGTCCGAGTCACAGGTTGTGGTGCGATTCTGGATTATTGGTATTCTGTGCGCGTTCCTCGGACTCAGCACTCTCAAGCTGCGCTGATGAGGATGCTTTCATGAAGCACACGCTCCCCTCGCGTGGTTCCGGCGAGATCGCCGTGCTGGGTCTCGGAAAGAGCGGCGCTGCCGCGGCTGCACTACTGCGCTCGCGCAATTACGCGGCGTACGTCTGCGATGGAAGCGATTCCGCAGCACTCCGCGAACGTGCCGTCGTGCTCCAGAGCAAAGGCGTCACGGTCCAGCTAGGCGGGTATGATCTGGAGCGGATCGCCCGTGCAGCGCTCGTGGTGGTGAGCCCCGGCATTCCACCAGAGGCAGCACCCGTGACCGTGGCGATCAAATCGGGAATGGACGTCGTCAGCGAGATAGAGCTCGCGCTACGAGCGGTTCCCGAGCTTCGTTACATCGCGGTGACGGGCACCAACGGGAAGACTACCACTACCGCTCTCATTGGTCACCTGCTCCGGGCACTCGGCGCGCGTGCGCCCGACGCCGGAAATATTGGGACCCCGTTAAGCGAAGTTCTGCTCGGCGACCAGCTCCCCGATTGTGTCGCGCTGGAGCTGTCGTCATTCCAACTGCACGACACGCCGAGTGTCGATCCCGCGGTAGGCGTGCTCACCAATCTGAGCGCCGACCATCTCGACCGGTACGGCAGCGTTGATGAGTACTTTGCCGACAAGGCGCTCATGTTTCAGAACGCGAGTTCGGATTCGCGCTGGATACTGAACGCCGACGACGCGCGATCGTTGCAACTTGCTGAAAATGTTGACGGCACGCACCTCCGCTTCAGCGTCCGTACGCGTGCCGATGCTTGGTACGACCGCGCAGCGGGAGCGTTGCAGATATTGGGACACGAGATATTGCCCCGGGCCGACCTCGCGCTATTGGGTGATCACAACGTCGCCAATGCGCTGGCTGCCGGTCTGGCAGTAATGTGCACGGCGCCGGAGTACCGTTCCGAAGAGGCACGAGTGCACATTTCCGCTGCGCTGCGGTCCTTTCAGGCTCTGGCGCACCGCCTGGAACTCGTGGGCGAGTGGGGTGGTGTGCAGTGGATCAACGACTCCAAGGCGACCAACGTCGATTCCACGCACGTGGCGATTGCGGGGATGACCCGACCGACCGTTCTGCTGCTCGGCGGGCGACACAAAGGCGAGCCGTACACGGGATTGGCAGAGGTGGCGCGCACCCATGTGAAGCACATCCTGGCCTACGGCGAGGCTGCAGCTACTGTGGAGAGTGATCTCCGCGGTGTCGTGCCGCTCGAGCGCGTGGATGGAGCGTTTGATGAGGTCGTGGCGCGCGCGCGCGGCGTGGCGGATGATGGTGATGCGGTTTTGCTCTCGCCTGCATGTTCCAGTTATGACATGTTCAACAACTATATGGCGCGCGGCGAGCGCTTCAGAGCGCTGGCGGGTCCGCAGTGAGCGAGGCAGTAGCGAACGTACGGCACCGATGGAGGATGGGAACTGAGGCACGGGTGCTCACCCTGCTCACCTTCGCGTTCCTGGCGTTCGGCCTCGTAACTGTGTACAGCTCCAGCGCCATTACCTCGCTGCAAGATGGCCGTAGCGGGGCGTACTTCGTGCTGCGGCAGGGCGTCGGGATGATTGCGGGGCTGATAGCGTTCGCGGTAGCGGCCAAGTTGGACGCCGAACGGTGGTACAAGTGGGCGTGGCCGATCATGATCGCGTCGCTCGCCATGCTCGCCTTCATCGTGTTGCCCTTCACCACCCACTTCGCGCCGCGCATTCATGGCGCGCGGCGGTATCTCTTTGGCGCCAGCGTGCAGCCGTCCGAGATTGCCAAGCTGGCCGTCGTGGTGTGGACGTCCATGCTGGTGGTGAAGAAGGGTGACGCCATGCGGCGGCTGAGCAAGGGGCTGTTCCCATTCCTGGTGGTAGTGGGCGCACTCGACGTACTTGTGTATGTCGAGCCGGATCTTTCATCGGCAATGTTCTACACGCTGATCATGGGCATCATTCTTTTTGCCGCGGGTGTGCGCGTGGGCCACTTTGTGGCGCTGTGCGTCATCGGTATCCCGCTGCTGTATGCCAAGGCTCAGAAACTCCAGTACGTCATGCTCCGTATGTCGGCCTTTTTCGATCCGGGGACAGCGCTGGCGCACGTGGACTACCAGGCCAGGCAGTCGCTCATTGCCGTGGGATCGGGTGGGCTTTTCGGTGTGGGCTTCGGCCAGGGCAGGCAGCAGTACGGCTTCCTGCCGTTCGCGTACGACGACTTCATCGGCGGTAACATTGGTGAGGAGTGGGGATTCATTGGATTGACGGTGGTAATTCTGGCGTTTGCACTGTACGCAGCAGTTGGCTTTAGAATCGCGCGGAGGGCTCGAACGCGCTTTCAGCAGCTGCTGGCGATCGGGATAGTCACAACGACGGTGATCACGGCCTTCCTCCACATCGGGGTGGCGATCAATCTCCTCCCAAACACTGGTCTCACGCTACCGTTTATCTCGTACGGACGATCCAACCTCATACTCTCGCTGCTGATGACGGGGATTCTCGTCAACGTGGGAAGTGAGCGCGAGCGGGTCACGGGTTCGGGCGCGACCAACCCGCTCGTCGCCGCTGAGGCGTGAACGTTCGGTGAACGTTCTGTTCGCGGGAGGTGGTACAGGTGGCCACCTGTACCCGGCGCTCGCAATTGCGCGCGCCATGGTCGCAGCTGACTCGCGGGTGCAGCCGTTCTTTATAGGCGCCAGACGCGGCATCGAACGGGATGTGCTCCCGCAGACCGAGTTCCCGTTCGAATTACTGGAGCTGCATCCGCTGTACCGAACGCGGCCGTGGCTCAACTGGCGCACGATCGCGGGCGGGACGGGCGCGTGGCGCAGGATCGCCCGCGTTGCTGACGAACGCGGGACTTGCGCCCTGGTCGCAACGGGCGGGTATGCCGCCGGCGTCGCACTGGGGTTCGCCGCGAGGCGCCAATTGCCGATAGTGATCCAGGAGCAGAACAGCTTTCCTGGCCTCACTGTGCGGTGGTTTGCACCCCGCGCCGCACAGATCCACCTTGGCTTCCCCGAAGCCGCGAGTAGGCTCAAGGCCGGTCGAACGACCGAACTGTTCGTCTCCGGCAACCCCATCGAGCCCCCCCCAGCGGATCGCCCGACCCGGGTGGCCGCGGCTACCGTATGGGGCTTTGACGCCATTACCGCTCCAACGCTGCTCATCTTCGGCGGGAGTCAGGGCGCTGAAGGGATCAACCGGGCTGTGTCTGACTGGCTCTGGTCCGGTGGTGCTGAAAAACGCGGCGTCAACGTGATCTGGGCTACAGGGCCCGCTAACTTTGAACTGTACGCGGCGCACGAAAGCGCCGCGGTGCGCGTGCGTCCATACATTTCACCGATGCAGCAAGCCTACGCCGCAGCCGACGTTGCACTCGGTCGTGCCGGCGCAATGACGACGGCTGAACTGGCTGCGTGGGGACTGCCCGCGATTCTGGTGCCCCTCCCCACAGCCGCGGCAGATCACCAGAGCGCCAACGCGCGCGCCATTGCAGCGACGGGTGCCGCGGTCGTGCTGCAGCAGGACAGGTTCGACGCCGCCGCTCTGGACCACGCGCTGAGCAATCTGCTAGCGGCTCCGGGCGCCCTCGCGCGAATGGCACAGGCGGCGCTCGACCGAGCGAGACCGACTGCGGCACATGATATTGCCGCACATATACTTAGCATGCGATGCTTCAAGTGAATTATGATGTATTGACAGACGCTAGCGATCCGCGTCCAGTCCACTTTGTGGGCATTGCAGGCGCGGGGATGAGTGCGCTGGCGGAGCTGTTCGTCAAGCGCGGAATTAACGTCTCCGGATGCGACAACAATCCTGGCTCCATGGCGGAGGACCTCGAACAGCTCGGGGTGAAAGTTTTCACGGGACATGATCCTGCGCACGTAATCGGCGCGCGTGCGGTGGTCTTCACGTCGGCGATGCCCAAGGACAGCCCTGAGTTGGCCGCCGCGCGCGCCGCCGGAGTTGCCGTGGTGCGCCGCGCTGAGGCGCTCGGCGCCGCGGTGTCTGGTGGCGACGTCATCGGTGTGGCCGGAACTCACGGCAAGACGACCACGACGGTAATGACGACCGAGGCGCTGCGCGGTGCGGGCGTTGACGTCACCGGCATCGTCGGCGGACGGGTGGCAGCGTGGGGTGGCAATCTGAGCTTTGGATCGGACAAGGTGTTCGTCGTGGAGGCGGACGAGTATGACCGATCCTTTCTCGCGCTTAATCCAGCGGTCGCCGTGGTCACCAACATGGAGGCAGACCACCTGGACATCTACCGCGACCTCGAAGACATTCGCGACGCGTTCGCGGCTTATGTCAGTGGCGCGCGCGTGGTGGTCCTATGCGCCGACGACTCCGGCGCCAACAACCTCCCGGTACCCAATTCGGCCGAGGTGATCAGGTACGGAATCCATTCGCCGGACGCCCGACTCGTGGCCTCGGACGTCACTCCGGTTGGGCGTGGCGTCACTTTCAGCACGCGATACGACGGTGCTCCGTTCGGAGAGTTTCGCCTGAGCGTCCCCGGGCTGCATAACGTACGGAACGCGCTCGCGGCAATTGCGTCTGGCATCGCACTTGGCGTCCCGGGCACGCAGATGGCGGCCGGCCTGGAACGATTCGGCGGGGTGGAGCGCCGCTTTCAGTACATCGCCGACGCGCGTGGCGTCACCATTATCGACGACTATGCCCACCATCCAACGGAGATTGCCGCGACGGTGGAGGCGGCGCGTGCCGCGTATCCGGGACGCCGGCTCGTCGTGGCGTTCCAGCCGCATCTCTACACCCGTACCCGCGACTTCGCGCCGGAATTCGGTAGAGTTCTGGCGCAGGCGGACGTGCTCTTCCTGGCTGATCTCTATCCGGCGCGGGAGCAGCCAATCGAAGGCGTTTCCGCGGCGCTCGTCCGCGATGCCGCGGCGGCGTGTGGCAATCCGGTAGTCTGGGAAGGGAATCGAAATCAGCTGGCGCAAGCGCTCTCAGAGAGCGTCGAGGCCGGCGACGTCGTGATCACCATCGGCGCGGGTGATATCACCAGGACTGCCGGAGAGCTACGGGATCTGTTGGGTTAATGCAGCTTGCTGAATGAAGTTTCTGGCCCGACTCAGGAAGCCCGGATATCGCTATCTCGGCGCACTCATCGTAATCGCCCTGGTGCTCACATCGCCGCGCTGGTCCCATGCAATGCTTCACCACCTCACGTATTTTCACATCCGCAAGATCGAGATTCGCGGTACGCGGTATCTGCAGCCTGAGGACGTTGTCAGCAGGCTGCGGGTGGACACGCTTCGCTCCATTCTGGACGACGTTGCGCCACTGGAGCAGCGTCTGCGCGCACACCCGCAGATAGCCGAGGCGCACATAACGCGGCGACTGCCGGGAACGCTCGTGGTGACCATTCGGGAGAATCTTCCGGTGGCTCTCGTTCCCGTAGGCGACGGGCTCCAGCCGTATGATTCGGCGGGACGGGCACTGCCGATCGACCCAAGTCGTACGCAACTCGACCTGCCCATCCTTACCGCGCCTGATCCGGGCGCACTGGCTCTGCTCGGCGCAATGAGAGTGGAGCAGCCCAAGATCTACGATCAGGTGAGCGAGGTTACGCCAACGGGGCGGGACCTGGTCTTTATCCTCACTCCGACGCTGCACGTCCGCACCACTGCGGGGGTAGCCGCTGATCGCTTCCGGGATATCTTTCCCGTTGAATCCGACCTGGGCCGCCGAAATGAGCGGGTTGCAGAGTTGGACATCCGTTATCGCGATCAAGTGGTCGCAAGGCTGCAATGAACCTTGAACGCGTGGTAGCTGGGCTGGACATCGGGTCGGCGAAAACCACGGCGATAATCGCGGAAGCGATCGGAGACCGTAAACCCACCATCCGCGTGTTGGGCGTGGGACAGGCGCGCACCACGGGATTACGCCGCGGCATCGTCTCCGACATCGAGGAGACGACCCGCTCGATTCAGAAGGCATTGCAG